>CAVELH010000111.1:0-8340 GCA_963616385.1 bacterium
AGCAAAATACCGGTTAGCACAAGACTTATAACGATGCCCTTTTTCTCAGATATATGTTTGTCAGCATGTGGCGTTTCTTCTGACTTTTCATCTATATATTCATCACTGTGCGATATGTATATGTCATTAGTTTTTTCATCTACACATCCATTATTACGCAACACGTCATCTGGTATCTGCCCTGCGTCACCGGAAGGCTCCTCCGTCCCCTTTAACAGATAGTCAATACTCACATTATATAATTCAGACATCTTCAAGAGCTTGCCAACATCCGGCAATGATTTATCAAGCTCCCACTTTGATACAGCCTGCCTGCTAACCTCCATGTACTCGGCAAATTCCTCCTGTGTCATGTTATGGTTCATTCTCAATTCTGCTAGTCGTTCACCAATCAATGTAATATCATCCTCGCTATTATTTAATGTCTGCACATGACTGTGCTATCCGAAATTTTATCTATTTTGTCAAAAAATGTCTATATCTCCGCAGTTTCCCTTTCGCAACCTCCGGTAGCGTTGCATATTTATCCACAAAAATCAATATGGCAGTACCCCCATCAGTTGTACTGCCACGTTATTATAGCTCCTTCAAGCGCTTTACTGCCGGTTCAAATTCTCCTGCGAGCTTATAGTATTTTGAAGCATTTTCCTTGTCGCCAACGCACTCATATATAACTCCAATATTGTAATATGCACGATAGCTGTTTGTACCCTGCACTTTAACATATGACATATGCGTTGCATTTATAAATTCACGAACCGCCTCATCGAGCATGCCATTGTACATATATATAAGTCCAATAAGAAACACGAAGTCAGCCGATACAGCAAACTCCTCATACACACCTGTAAGCCCAAGCGCAACATCATATTGCTTAGTATTAATCAGACAATATCCGTATGCCTCCACACAATTCTGCACATACTCAAGCTCCGGATTCATGTCATATCCCAGTGCCTTATTAAAATACTCAAGTGCCTTTTCATATTCCTGCTCCATATAATATGTCTTGCCAAGCTGGTATAGTACATATGTGTCATCAGGAGCTTTAGCAAGCTCTGCGAGTAACAATTCACGATTTCTCTCAGTTTTCTTACGTCTTATTAATAGATTACCCTCGTATCCGCTATGTATCATAGTAAGAGGAAAATGATAATATAAAGGCTCCTTCTTATCCTTTCTCACTATCTGCTCATGGATAGTCCCCTCATAATGATATAAGCTCTTAGCAAATAGTCTGCTCACCGGTTCATTTGAACCAAATGTACCCTCATCTCTGGAAAACTCATTAATCCTCATCAGTCTGCCTATCGAATCAGGATTTTTTCTGATTAAAGCCTCTGTCTTTTTCTTGTCAAACTCCGTTACTATCTCATCGCAATCTATAGGAAGTATATAGTCATTTGTTGCCTTGCTGATAGAGAAGTTTCTAGCCGCACTAAAGTCATTTATCCACGGAAAATCATATACCTTATCCGTATATTTCTCTGCTATCTGTCTTGTGTTATCTGTTGAGCCTGTATCTACAAAAATAATTTCATAATTGTATGGCACTAACGCACTCAGACATTTATCTAAGATAGCTGATTCATTTTTTCCTATCAGGCAGAACGAAATCATGTATTGTATCTCCTTACCATCTGTAATTTTGTCTACTAAATATCTGTGTTCTGTATCATCACAGGAATACCTGCATGCTGACACAATACCACAACGCTGCTTGCATCTCCATAATAAGCATCGGCTATAGCTATAGCCCTGTCGATATCAGATGTCGTATCATATATTCCATAATCCGCCTCCTGATATCTGCTTACTATGTCAAGATATTCTTCTAAAAGCTCAGGTCTCATAGATGCAAGTGTCTGTTTCATAAGCGGATGTGGCCGCCATAAAAGAACTACATTATCTGTATTTGATTTAAAAAACTCAAGAACAGACTGTATCTTATCTATCATGGACTGTCTGTATTTAAGCATAGCTACAACACTCGTGTTATAGAGAATTACCTTCTTTTTACTTCCGTCAGCTTTATATATCTTCTGCTTCCAGTCCTCCGGCATATCTACAGGATTGTCACGCAGACGCTTCACTCTGTCAAACTTCGGTGAACCAAGTCCAAGTATCTTGCGCTCCCATATACCTCTTGAATTCTCACCGACTTCTTTTGTCATTGTATTTATGTAAACCTGTCTCATCATCTCAGACTGGACAATTACGGTATCGGCATGAATCACCGCAGGTACTACAACAAAATTCTCGTACCCACCCTCATACGGATAACCAGGCTCATCAAGCACAAAGTATGGTATGTATACGAGCTTATCAGTAAATTTCTTTATATTTTTGGAGTAGAAAAAAGGATGGACACTCGTCACATAGTTTGTCCCATCATAAGGATTATGTATATATATTATATCAGGATGACGCAGCTCCAAATTATACGCATTATAATCAGTTATCGGTATATCACACGGAAATCTGTCTCCCTCATAGTGCATATTGGCGAACTTACCTTCTGGAGTTTTGTCATAATAAGGTATGGGAATAACATATGCATCATAATCCGGCTCAGCTTTATATCTAAGGTACACGCTCTCAAGCGAATCCCACATTGAGGCGTTATATGGAAGAAATACAACCTCCTTCCTCACCTCTATATGGTCTATCATTTCTTTTATGTCGCCAAACACTATCTTTATCTCATTTATAATTGTATTCACTACATCCTGCGATGCATTTTCATCAAAAAAAGTCTCATGAAGCTGATACACCAACTCACAGTACTGTTCAAGATTACTCACGATATGTCCATATGAGCCAGCACAAGGACAATTAATTTTTTTGTCCTCTTCCTCATCATTTTCAAGGGTTGTGCCTATCGTTATGGCACAGTTCTGACACTCAACACTCAGCTCCTCACACACACCTATCTCTTTATGAGCTTCATCCATAAGTGCTATTAAGTTATCTATATCATTCTTAATTTGTTTTCTCACGGATTAACTCCCATTATCTTAACATAATCCTCTGTCTTATCGCGCATTATATGAAAGCCCTTATCTAAGTCCTTCATCTCATATGTATGAGTGATAAACATATCCGGATGTATACTTCCATCCGAAAGACATTTTGCAACATAATGCCAATCGTCGTCACTATCATGTGTAAATGACGAATTCCATGTTCCTGTCACCTTTAGCTGGTTTCTCAATATCTTCCAATAAATATTTTTTTCTAATGTAATATCTGAATATGGATTACCTACAAATACCACGCCACCAGCAGGTGCAGTCATATCTATAGCCTGTTCTATTGTTTCATTTTTTCCAACACACTCAAAGAATAACTGAACACCTGAGTTATCAGTTTGTTCCATGAGCCATTCCTTAACCTGTGTTGTCTTAGAATCACAATATCTGTCCTCTGATATTCCAAGCTCACTTATATATCTCTTCTGCGTGTCTTTATTGCCTATTACATATATGTTATCTACACCTATTTGTCTTAAAAACATAACGAGCAGCAGACCTATTGTTCCAAGACCGCTCACTGCGACAGATGTAGTCTCACATAATTTCTTATCCTCCATGAGGCTTATTCCTCTTCTCATTGCATGTACAGCAACAGCCATTGGCTCCATCATTGCAGCCTGTGTAAATGGCACATTGTCCGACAGCTCGATAAGATTAGCCTCCGGCACTGCCACATAATCGGCAAATCCCCCATCACATCTTGAGCCAAGATAGTTGTAGTTTCTGCACATTTCATATTGTTTCCTCTGACATGGAATACATTTGCCACAGGGGATAAGAGGAAATACGCCAACATGCTTTCCCTCCCATGCTGTGTCTGTGTCAGGACCACATTTTTCAACTACTCCCGCAAATTCATGCCCTATAATTATAGGATGCACATGCGCACCTGTTTTGTATGCCCTCGGAATGTCTGAACCACAGATTCCCGCTGCCTTAACTGCAACTAAAACCTCGCCAGACTTAAGGGTTGGTGCGGCATGCTCACCATATGTAAAATCATTAATATCGTGTAATGTCCATGAGTTCATCTTTGATTCTTACCTCCTTTATAGGCTTCAAAAACTATACCAACATCACTCGTCCCGTATGATACACCTTGAGCTTATCCCTATTATGCATAAAATATAACGTCGTCAGGTTTTCACCAAGATAACCTATGTACCTGTCTGCACGTTCAAAACCCTTTGGAACAGAAAGCTCCTCTGTCCTTTCAAGAATAGGAAAAAGCCATGCACAATAGTCCGCCAATACCTCGCGTTTGGCAAGCAATATATTATAATTATACATATAACTTTCTTTATATATCTTATCATATGTCTGCATATATTCGGGACACAATTCCTTCAACGCCTGCAACATAGCATCCCAGTCACCGGCCTTCACATATCTTTCATGGTGCTCAAATATATTAGGCTCACACATTGTAGGCAACGGCAAAACTACGTCTATATCATTATACATGATATAACGCATCTGCACATCATCGACATCAAGCAAACGCCTGTACTGATACATGCCATAATAATCACAAGCTTCCTGACTGCTTTTAACGCACTCAAGCTCATTTTTCCATATCCAGTACAAAGCTGTAAGCTCACAATAGTTTACATTCTTTGCCGATATATTATCTCCTGTGTTGTCAGTTATATCACACACCCTCTCACCAGCTAGTGCCGCTCCAACCTGAATAGGTGAAACCCAATCAGGTACATTATAATCGCAATTTATCTTCCTATCACGATAAAACTTAGCCATATAGCATTTGACATCTAGATGTGTGTCATATATCTTATTTTTATTACCAAAGTGCTTCTGCTTATCATCTAATACAGGTAATACCGCAAATATTCCTTCTTCCTTATAATAATTACCCATAAGATAAGCCTCTAACTGCCAATCCATACAGATATAGTTATAGAAGCCCTGCTCCTCAAGATACTCCTTAATCTTCGTCTGTATGTCCTGTGGGGTAGCTATTAAAATACACATTGATTTATCTTCTATCTCGGACAGTTCATACACCTTCATACCATTAAGAGTTGCAGGATTGCCCTTCAAGGAGCTTACCACAAAGCCCTCTACATGAACCTCCGGATGAACTGTCATAATGGCATGAGAAGCACCTAGCGCTAAGCTTTTTGCACCGAAGATTATTAAGTTGTGGGGGAATGTTACTTTATTATTTCTTTTCACTTTTACAATTCTCCAATTATATAATATCTATTCCACATCGAAATTCCTCAGTAAACCATCTAATTTTTTGTATTGGTACACCTTCATCTAAGAGGAATTTTTTAATAGCGCAAGCCACATTTTCTGTTATATTCGCTATTAATATATAGTCATACTCACCTCTCAGTTTTCTAATCATACTCGCATTGCCAACATTATATCCCTTGGCTTTATATGTATCACTATTTTTATCCAACCATGCTACAATATTTATTTTTTTCCCATTGAGATATTTGTAAATTTTCTGCCCTAATACACCAGCTCCATATATTATCACTTTATCAGTTGATTTTATTCCTCCATACGGAGTCAATATATTGGTGCCATCTTTATCAAATATCTCTATTTGCCTTAAGATCAACAAGTAATTTTTATATATTTGTAATTGTCTTTGCGTCCTGTTCCAAACTTTGTTCTTTTTGAAGATTAATTCAAGATACTTTATCAATTCCTGCACTCTTAAATATTCATTGTTGTATTCTACTTTTGTAATTGAACCTGGATTCTGCACATAATGATACCCTGCTATATCTGATATGTGCACTTTCTCACATTTCAAAATACTTGTATATGTAATCGCAGCATCATCTCCTGCAAATATATTTTCAGGTATATCCCGCTGTGCTTCCTTTATTATTTCTGTATTAAATAATTTAGTATATAAATGTGGTCCGATACCATATTCATAAAATTTACCATCATACAACATTGTATCAATCAAACCGTCTACATCATAAACACCATTTTTTATTCCATTCTTTACTTTAACACTATTATTCCCAATGTCATGATAATGAGCAACTGCTACAATTTGTGCCTTTGATTCACTCTGCAGAGCCATAAGCTGTTCTATATAGTCTGCTTCTATCCAATCATCCGCATCCACCCAAGCAACAAAATCTCCTGTTGCTTCACATATACCTTTTTTTCGTGCAGCTACAACTCCTTTGTTTTCTTGAGAAAAAAGCTTGACTCGATTGTCACACGAGGCATACTTCTCACATATTTCCAATGAGTTATCCGTTGAACCATCGTCAATTAAAATAAGCTCAATATTGTTATACGTTTGCTTTAGTACGCTATTTATACTTATATTCAGGTAAATTTCAGCATTATAAATAGGCATTATTATCGAAATTAAACTTTCGCCCATTCAACATTCCACCTCTTTCATTTACCAGTATCTTATTAGATTCCCAAATACGACTCTGTATCGTTTCATACAATCTATAAAAAAAATTGTGGATACATGTTCTGATAACCAACATCGTTTCTGTTTATCTATATCTTTCTTATACACTCGTTTCTCAACTTCATCTATTACCTCAAAAAGGAAGTTACAATATTCGTCCAAAATAGTTCGACTAGTTATACAAATATTATTAGGGATATAAACAATATGTGACGCACACCAAATTGCTGTTTCATAATAATCTGGATATAGATCTTTGACCACATTCAGCATTTCGTCATAGTATTCTTTTACCCCCCAGTGTTGATAATAAGAATACAAACTATTTCCAACCACAAAAGGTAATGGTAGTAAGATATCCGATTCTCCACTCAAAATAGGTTCCAGAACAATATCCGATTCAAATCGTCTACGATAATGGCATATTCCTGTATATTCTTTATCCGTATTCTTCCAAACCCAATATAGTCCCGTCAACTCATTATAATATGAATTAAGTTTTGAAATATTATCACCTACATCATCCCGGTATTCTGCTATTATATGTCCTGCATCACATGCGCCCGCCTGAAGGTCTGACACCCAAGGTGCATTATTAATATTTCTTTTTAATAGAGCATCCTTTTCACACATAACGCTATAAGTATGTAATTTATTTATGTATTTTTCTTTGTCAATTTGATACTCTCTTATAAATGGTAGAAATCGAACTTTCAGATTGTTCTTTTCTAAATAACATTTCAAAAATTCTCTGGTTATAATATGCTCCATAGCATCTGTTAGCAATAGATAATTTTTACAGTTTTTTCCCTTCAATGTCTCTATTATTTCATTATGATATATGTCCATTGCCACAACCAAAACACAAATATCATCTTCTGATAAATCAACTTCGTCAACAGAATATATTGATATTCCATCCAATTTCCGTGTATGGTCTGATTCTCTTTTAGCCTCTGATATTATAAAAGCATCAGGTCTATTAAATAATTCAAATTTCTCCTTCTGGAGCTGCAATAATTCTTCGCTCCGGAGTCCGGCACCATAAAAATACAATTTTTTTGCTTTATTAGCTATAGACACAATCTCGCGAAGCTTATTTCCCGCTACAACATATTCATAATCATCTTCTATATTATTAATATAATTCATTAAATAGCTCCTATTATGATATTATCTTTTATCAATTCATTCATCCTTAATATCCGCATTTAATAACTGATTATCTATCGCATTCTCAATTTCATGCGTTATTACTAAGATCCTTTTAAACCCTATTTCCCTTGCCTTTGTTATCATTTCCGAATGATAATTACATGATGATATTAATAATAAATCAACATTACAAATATTATATTCATCTATTTTTTTTACCACAATACCATTTTTATATGAAATATCCTTATGATTGGAAACTGCATATCCCATTATTTTATGATGAATATTTTTTAATTTCAATAGTTTATATATCTTGTTTCCAACTACCCCCGCTCCATACAGAACAATATTTTTCCGTTGATTAATTTCTGTCATCAATCCCTCATAAGCCAGATTCTTATTAATTGTACGACTTTCATCTAACCCTAATGTATCAACCATCAGTCTATCAATTGCTGCTAATTGTCCTATTTTAGCTCTGTCTTCTTCATCTAACTCATTGTATATAAAGATTATATTAGACATAATTTGCCTAGCATATTTAGCAATTGCATTTTTTTCTCTCTCATTTTCTGCACTTACAAACATATGTCTCAGACATTCCGTAAATTGCCATACGCGCCACTTTAAATGTTTAAAAGTAAACTTCTGCGTCATTATCGAATTTTCTCTGACCCTGTAAATATATAATTTCTTTTTTATATGCATTACTTTTTCTGC
>CAVELH010000112.1:0-8336 GCA_963616385.1 bacterium
TGAGAAGGCTATGCAGAGAGCACTTATACAATACAGAAATCCTGATAATTATGAATTAGTCAGTGAGGCACTTCATATAGCACACAGAACTGACCTGATAGGATTTGATGCAAAGTGCCTTATACGTCCTAGAAAAATGGAGGGAAAGACGTACAATAGAAGTGATAAGAGTACATTTACACCAAAAAAGGAAAATTCTTATAAATCAGGCAAAAAAACTATAAGAAATGTTCATAAAAAGAAGAAAAAGTAAAGGTGTATAATGTTGCGAAACTAATTAAAATATGGTATCATACATCTAAGAGTGTCGAGAAGTTCCTAGTCTTGGCATAAAAAATGAAATGGAGGAAATTTATATCATGGCAAAGAAAGTAGTTTTAGCAGGCGCATGTCGTACAGCAATCGGTACTATGGGTGGTGCACTCAGTACAACTCCTGCACCAGAGCTTGGTGCAATCGTTATCAAGGAAGCATTAAACAGAGCTGGTGTTGCACCAGAGGCTGTTGATCATGTATATATGGGTTGTGTAATCCAGGCAGGTCAGGGACAGAACGTTGCACGTCAGGCATCTATTAAGGCTGGACTTCCTATTGAGGTACCTGCTGTAACAATTAACGTAGTTTGTGGTTCAGGTCTTAACTGCGTAAACATGGCAGCACAGATGATTCAGGCAGGAGATGCAGATATCGTTGTAGCCGGTGGTATGGAGAATATGTCAATGGCTCCTTATGCAGCTATGAATGCACGTTTCGGTTATAGAATGAACAACGGCAAGCTCGTTGATACAATGGTTAACGATGCACTCTGGGATGCATTCAATGACTATCATATGATTAAGACAGCAGATAACATTTGTGAGCAGTGGGGACTTACTCGTGAGGAGCTTGATGAGTTCGCAGCTAAGAGCCAGCAGAAGGCAGCAGCAGCTCAGGAGTCAGGTGCATTTGATGCAGAGATAGTTCCAGTTATGGTTAAGAAGAAGAAAGAGACAATCGAGTTCAAGAAGGATGAGGGACCACGTCCTGGTACAACAGTTGAGACACTTGCTAAGCTTCGTACAATCAATCCAGGCGGATTCGTAACAGCAGGTAACGCATCAGGTATCAATGATGGTGCAGCAGCTATCGTTGTTATGTCTGAGGAGAAGGCTAAGGAGCTTGGTGTTAAGCCTATGGCAACATTCGTAGCTGGAGCACTTGGCGGTGTAGATCCTTCAATCATGGGTATCGGACCTGTTGCATCAACTAAGAAGGTTCTTGCTAAGACAGGTATGAAGATTGAGGACTTCGATATAATTGAGGCTAACGAGGCATTTGCAGCTCAGTCAGTAGCAGTAGGTAAGGATCTTGGAATTGATGTAGACAAGCAGCTTAATCCAAATGGTGGTGCTATCGCACTTGGACATCCTGTTGGAGCATCAGGTTGTCGTATCCTTGTTACACTTCTTCATGAGATGCAGGCTAAGGGAGCTAAGACAGGTCTTGCTACACTGTGTATCGGTGGTGGTATGGGCTGCTCAACAATCGTTAAGATTGAGGACTAATTGTTAAAAAGGAGAATACCATGGAATTTATAACATATGAGCAGGAAGGATTCGTTGGAATCGTTACAATTAACAGACCAAAGGCATTAAATGCTCTTAACAGTCAGGTCCTTGAGGAGCTTGAGGCTACATTTGATGCAATCGACCTTGATGCAACAAGAGCAGTTGTACTTACAGGTGCCGGCGAGAAGTCATTTGTTGCAGGTGCAGATATCGGAGAGATGTCAACACTTACTAAGGCAGAGGGCGAGGCATTTGGTAAGAAGGGAAATGACGTATTCAGAAAGATTGAGACATTCCCTATTCCTGTAATTGCTGCTATCAATGGATTTGCACTTGGTGGTGGATGTGAGATTTCAATGAGCTGTGATATCAGAATTTGTTCTGAGAACGCAGTATTTGGTCAGCCTGAGGTTGGTCTTGGAATTACACCAGGATTTGGTGGAACACAGAGACTTGCTCGCCTTGTAGGTGCAGGTATGGCTAAGCAGATGATTTATACTGCCAGAAATATCAAGGCAGATGAGGCTTACAGAATAGGTCTTGTTAATGCTGTATATCCTCTTGAGGAGCTTCTTCCAGCAGCTAAGAAGATGGCAGCAGGTATCGCTGCAAACGCTCCTATAGCTGTTAGAAACTGCAAGAAGGCAATCAATGATGGCCTTCAGGTAGATATGGATCAGGCTATCGTTATCGAGGAGAAGCTTTTTGGTGACTGCTTCGAGACAGAGGACCAGAAGGCAGGCATGGGTAACTTCCTTGAGAAGGATAAGGAAAAGAAACTTAAGGTTGTTCCTTTCCAGAATAAGTAAATTATATAATAATATAAACATTTAGGAGGTAAGTGAAATGAAGGTTGGCGTAATTGGCGCAGGTACCATGGGACAGGGTATTGCTAAGGCATTTGCCCAGGTTGACGGATATGAGGTTGCTCTCTGCGATATCAAGCAGGAGTGGGCTGAAGGCGGTAAGGACAAGATTGCTAAGGGATATGCAAGACTTGTTGAAAAAGGAAAGATGACACAGGAGAAGGTAGACGGAATTCTTGCAAGCATCACACCAGGTTTGAAGGAAGACTTATGTGCTGACTGTGACCTTATCGTTGAGGCTGCATTTGAGGATATGGGAGTTAAGAAGACAACATTTGCTGAGCTTGACAAGATTGCTAAGCCAGAGTGTATCTTCGCATCAAATACATCTTCATTATCAATTACAGAGATTGGAAATGGTCTTACACGTCCTATGATTGGTATGCATTTCTTCAATCCTGCTGACAGAATGAAGCTTGTTGAGGTTATTGCCGGTGTTAATACTCCACAGGAGACAGTAGATGAGATTATCAAGATTTCTGAGGAAATTGGCAAGACACCTGTACAGGTAAATGAGGCTGCTGGTTTCGTTGTAAACCGTATCCTTATCCCTATGATTAACGAGGCCGCTTTCATTAAGATGGAAGGCGTTTCAGATATCGCTGGTATCGATGCTGCTATGAAGCTTGGTGCAAATCATCCTATGGGACCTCTTGAACTTGGCGATTTTGTAGGTTTGGATATCTGCCTTGCAATCATGGATGTTCTCTACAAGGAGACAGGTGACAGCAAGTATCGTGCATGTCCATTACTTCGTAAGATGGTTCGTGGTGGTAACCTCGGAGTTAAGAGCGGAAAAGGTTTCTATGTATACAATGCTGATCGTACAAAGACACCAGTTGATGCTCAGTAAGATGATGATGTAACAAAGCATACATTTGTCAGTTAGCTTTGTATAATCAATAAATATAATGGAGGAAATAATAGAATGGATTTCACTTTAGACAAGAAGTATGAAATGGCACAGACTTTGTTCAGAGAGTTTGCGCAGAATGAAGTAAAGCCTCTTGCACAGGAAATTGATGAACAGCACAGATTTCCAAGAGAGACAGTTGATAAGATGGCTAAGTATGGTTTCTTAGGAATTCCTGTAGCTAAGGAAGACGGCGGACAGGGTTGTGATCCTCTTACATACGTTATGTGTGTTGAGGAGCTCTCAAAGGTATGTGGTACAACAGGTGTTATCGTATCAGCTCACACATCTCTTTGCGTAGATCCTATCCAGACATATGGTACACCAGCACAGAAGGCTAAGTATCTTCCAGACCTTGCTTCAGGTAAGAAGCTTGGCGCTTTCGGACTTACAGAGCCAGGTGCAGGTACAGATGCTCAGGGACAGCAGACAAAGGCTGTACTTGATGGTGATGAGTGGGTACTTAATGGTTCTAAGTGCTTCATTACTAATGGTAAGGAAGCTGATGTATATATCATTATCGCTGTAACAGGTATTGTTGAGAAACGTGGCAAGAAGATGAAGGAGATTTCTGCATTTATCGTAGATAAGGGAACTCCTGGATTTACATTTGGTACTAAGGAGAACAAGATGGGTATCTGTGGTTCTTCAACATATGAGCTTATCTTCACAGATTGCCGTATACCTAAGGATGCTTTACTTGGACAGAAGGGTAAGGGATTTGGTATCGCTATGCATACTCTTGATGGTGGACGTATCGGTATCGCTGCTCAGGCTCTTGGTATTGCTGAGGGTGCTCTTGAGACAACTATCAACTACGTTAAGGAGAGAAAGCAGTTCGGTAGAGCTATAGCACAGTTCCAGAATACACAGTTCGTATTAGCTGACCTTGCTACTAAGGTTGAGGCTGCTAAGTTACTTGTATACAAGGCTGCTATGACAAAGGCTCAGTATCAGAAGGATCACAAGACTTCTTACTCTGTAGATGCTGCTATGGCTAAGCTTTATGCTGCTGAGGTAGCTATGGAAGTAACAACAAAGTGTGTTCAGTTACATGGTGGTTACGGTTACATCAAGGAGTACGATGTAGAGCGTATGATGCGTGATGCTAAGATTACAGAGATTTACGAGGGTACTTCTGAAGTACAGCGTATGGTTATCTCTGCTAACATCTTAAAGTAAGGAGGTACTATTCGTGAAGATTATAGTTTGTATAAAGCAGGTACCTGATACAAAGGGTGGAGTACAGTTTAACCCGGATGGTACATTAAATAGAGCAGCAATGCTCACAATTATGAACCCAGATGATAAGGCTGGTCTTGAGGCAGCTCTTAGATTAAAGGATGAGTATGGTGCAGAGGTTACAGTTCTCACTATGGGACTTCCAAAGGCAACAGATGTCCTTCAGGAAGCAATCGCTATGGGTGCTGACAAGGGTGTTCTTGTAACAGATCGTGTACTTGGTGGAGCTGATACATGGGCAACATCAACAACTATTGCAGGTGCAATCAGAAAGTTTGATTATGACTTAATCATCACAGGTCGTCAGGCTATCGATGGTGATACAGCTCAGGTTGGACCTCAGATTGCTGAGCATCTTGGACTTCCTGTAATTTCATATGCACAGGAGATTAAGGTTGACGGCGATTCTGTAATCGTTAAGCGTCAGTATGATGATGGATATCATATGGTTAAGGCTCAGATGCCATGTCTTATTACAGCACTTTCTGAATTGAATGAGCCAAGATACATGACACCAGGTGGAATCTTTGATGCAGTTAATGCAGAGATTACTACACTTGGAAGAGCAGATCTTATAGATGTAGATGATTCAAACATCGGTTTGAATGGTTCTCCTACAAAGATTGCTAGAGCTTCTGACAAGGTTAAGAAAGGTCAGGGCGAGATGGCTCCAGAAGACGCAGATCCAGTAAGCTACATAGTTGGCAAACTTAAGGATAAGCATGTAATATAATATAAAGGAAAAGTGGTGAATAAAATGGGAGCAATGAATGCAGAAGAATTAGCAAAGTACAAGGGCGTATTCGTCTTTGCACAGCAGGTAGATAACGTATTAAGTGGCATTTCTTTTGAACTTGTTGGTGAGGGTAAAAGACTTGCAGAGAAGTTAGGTACAGACGTAACAGCAGTATTGGTTGGTTCTGAGGTATCAGGACTTGTTGATGAGCTTGCTGCTTACGGTGCAGATAAGGTAATCGTTGTTGATGATCCAGAGCTTAAGAACTACAGAACTGAGCCATATGCACACGCACTTGCTTCAGTTATTAATGAGTATAAGCCAGAAATCATGTTAGTTGGTGCTACAGCTATTGGTCGTGACCTTGGACCTACAGTTTCAGCCAGAGTTCAGACAGGTCTTACAGCAGACTGTACATTACTTGAGATTGGTGATTTCCCAGTAAATCCAATCCCTGGAAAGGAGCAGAAGCACAATCAGCTTCTTATGACTCGTCCAGCATTTGGTGGTAACACAATCGCAACAATCGCATGTCCAGACAACCGTCCTCAGATGGCTACAGTTCGTCCTGGTGTTATGCAGAAGCTTGACAAGGTTGAGGGTGCAAAGGCAGAGGTTATCAACTACAATCCTGGCTTTACAAAGAACAACAGATATGTTGAGATTCTTGAGGTTGTTAAGGCTGTTTCAGATATCAAGGATATCATGGATGCAAAGATTCTTGTATCTGGTGGTCGTGGAGTTGGTTCAGCAGAGAACTTCAAGCTTCTTGAGGATCTTGCAGATGCACTTGGTGGACAGGTTTCATGTTCTCGTGCAGTTGTAGATTCAGGCTGGAAGCCAAAGGAGCTTCAGGTAGGTCAGACAGGTAAGACTGTTCGTCCACAGCTCTACTTCGCAATCGGTATTTCAGGAGCTATTCAGCATGTAGCTGGTATGGAAGAGTCTGATATCATTGTTGCAATCAACAAGGATCCAGATGCTCCAATCTTTGATGTAGCTGATTATGGTGTAGTTGGAGATCTTAACAAGATTGTTCCAGCACTTACAGAGGCAATCAAGGCTGAGAATGCTGCAAAATAATTAAGTCATATAGAAATATATTTATATATCATATAATGACATAGAAAAAGCTATCACACGAAGGATATATATCCTTTGTGGTGATAGCTTTTTATTTTGTAAAAGTTACTATATCATTAGGAGTACACTCTAATATGGTACACAGTTTTTGGAGCGTAATCATGGTTATGTTTTTTCCTTTTTTCAAACTATCAAGAGTTCTGTTGTCGATTCCTGACTTTAATAGTTTATATTGTGAAATATCTTTTTCTGCCATCGTTTTCCAGAGGGGAGAATAATCTATCAATATAATCTGTCCTTTCTTTGTTAATAACAAGAGTATATCCAAGATATATGTAAAAAAATATTGTGAATATATTCACAATATGGTATAATTTGATAACAAAAGAGATACTATTTTCCTTAATATATGAAAAAGGAGGGCAAGGATAGAAAACCTGTGGGAGAGAATAGATCTTATATAAAATACGAACGATAGGGAGAGAGATTATGGACAATAATAATATGAATAATAAAAATATGAATTATAACAACATGAATTATAATAATATTGATTATAACAACATGAATTATAATACTGCGGATTATAACAATTTGAATTACAATCAGCCTCCACAACATTCTGAATCAGCGGGGTGTGGAATTGCATCTATGGTGTTGGGAATTTTGGCATTATGCCTTAGCTGTTTATATTATATATCAATACCATGCGCAATTATTGGTGTTATATTAGGAGCAGTAGGAATAAAGAGACATGCTGGACGTGGCATGGCTATTGCTGGATTAATATGTAGCATTGTATCTCTTGTTCCAGCAATCATTATTATTAGTGCAGGTGCGTCTGTAATGTCATCGTTAAGTTTTTTATAAAATGATAAAACGAATAAATGTAATAATACTACTGATTTTGTTATTGGTAATAATTGTAATAAGGCTTAAAAATATAAATTTAGTAGATGTGATACCAGCGAAATGCATA
Source organism: bacterium (assembly GCA_963616385.1). GTDB lineage: Bacteria > Bacillota > Clostridia > Lachnospirales > Lachnospiraceae > Coprococcus_C. Next base: position 7,367 of record CAVELH010000112.1, read on the forward strand.
TTATATGAGAATTATGGCTTATACTGTACAGGATGTGGTGGAACTCGTGCATGTATGGCTCTGCTTCATGGACATGTGCTTAAGAGTATAATTTATCATCCTGCGATTATATATATGGTTATGTTATTTTTATACCAAATATATCAATATGTTGTAAGCCTAAGAAAAAATATAAAATATAAAATTCATCCGATAGGATTTTATATTCTTATTGGTATTATAATAGGGCAATGTTTAGTAAAAAATATTGTATTGATAGTATTTAATTATAGAATAATTTGAGACAAAATATATAATTAATGCTACAAAAATATACACCGATGCTCCAAAAACAAACTTTACATTTATGTTAATTTCTACTATGCTGTATATATGTCTTGAATAACCGTTCGGATTATTTATACAGCAAAGGAGAAATTAATGATACGTTTTTTAAACGTATTTTCAATCCTGAAATACATCCCGATATATTGTCAGATTTTCTAAGTTCTATATTAGGTCAAAAAGTTACGGTAACTCATATTTTACCAAATCAAAATATAATGCTTAAGGGTTCGTCTTTATTTATAATGGATATAGTTGTTAGATTAGAGGATGGCTCATTAACTAATGTGGAATTTTATCTTATTCCTCTTGATGTATTTCGCATAAATGGTTATGCTAAAAATGATGATAAGCTTACTGCATGGTTATCGTTATTATCAACAAAGTATGTCAGTGAGGCAGAAATATTGATAGATAAGTATCCATGGTTTGAGGAAATATTTATTGAGATGTCAGAGTATATGCATAAACCAGAGGAGGTGTTATCTATGTTTTCAGAAGCACTTAGAATAATGGATGAGAATATGGCTTTATATATGATTGATGAGATGAAGAATGAAATATCAGAACAAAATGAGATGATATCAGAGCAAAATGAAAAAATAGATAGTCTTGAGAATGAAAATAAGGCACAGCGGGATTTGAT
>CAVELH010000113.1:0-8243 GCA_963616385.1 bacterium
CATTATGGCGATACATAAGCCGGCAGGTGTCTTATCCCAGAAGGCATCGGCAGGAGATTATTCAATCAATGAATGTCTTATTGATTACTGTAAGAATAATCACGTCATAAGTGATGAAGAATTTCTTACATTTACACCATCTGTCTGTAACAGACTTGACAGAAATACATCCGGTATTATTCTTGCCGGAATTTCGCTTAAGGGCAGTCAGTTCCTATCGGAAACCCTTAAAAAACGTACGTCAGACAAATTCTATTATACTGTTGTATTTGGTGAAATGACAAAGGGTATACATGAGGCTGCATATATAAGCAAGGACAGGTCAGCTAATAAGTCGAGCATAATAAGTGAGGCTGAGTATAAATGTCTTTCGCCTGATGTAAGTAATAAATATACAAGGATAGAGACAGCGTTTGAGCCGCTTTTTGTTAAAAATGGTTACAGCCTTATAAAGGTTAAGCTTATCACAGGTAAATCTCATCAGATAAGGGTGCATTTGAAGGCACTCGGCTTTTATGTTGTCGGAGATACAAAGTACGGCAATGTTAAGATTAATACAATAATGAGAGACAGATATAAGCTAAAGCATCATCTGCTTCATGCAGGAGAGGTTATAATACCTGACTACAGAGGAGATGAGCTGGTTATAAAGGATAAGTTACCTGAGCAGTTTATAAGTATATGTATGGGACTTGGTCTTAGTATAGATAATATATAGGTGGAGGTATATATGGCTACTTGGAATTCCAGAGGCTTAAGGGGTTCAACTCTAGAGGAGCTTATAAATATTACAAACGAATTATATAGAGAAAAAAATCTTGGGCTTGTTCAGAAGATTCCTACACCTATAACGCCGGTTAAGATAGATAAGGAGAATGGCAACATATCTCTTGCATATTTTGAAAAGGATTCAACGGTTGATTATATAGGCGTTGTACAGGGAGTGCCAATATGCTTTGATGCAAAGGAGTGTGCAACGGACACATTCTCACTGAGGAATATACATGAACACCAGATTAATTTCATGGCTGATTTTGAGAAGCAGAATGGAATAAGCTTTCTTATAATCATGTTCTCTACCAGAAATGATTTTTATTATATGAGATTTTCGGAGCTTAAGACATATCTTGAGCGAGTGAAGGATGGACATCCTAAAAACTTCAAATATGAGGAGTTAAACCCTGATTATTTCTTGAAAGCTGAGTCAGGGGCGGCTGTTCATTATTTGAGAGGACTTAAGTTAGATCTTACAGAAAGGGATGATTGATATGTTTGAATATTACAGAGTTGGAGCAGCGATACCTGATGTAAAGGTGGCTGATGTAGAATACAATAAAGCAAAAATAATTGAGAAGCTTGACGAGGCTGTGTCTCGTGATGTCAAAATAATTGCATTTCCGGAGCTTTCCATTACAGGATATACATGCAGTGATTTATTTATGCAGACCTCATTGTTGGATATGTCAAAAAAGGCACTTGCCGATATCGTATCATATTCTGAAAATATTGATATGGTTATAGTTGTCGGAGCACCAGTGCGCCTTTCATATCAGCTATATAATGCTGGTGTAGTTATCTACAGGGGTGTAATATATGGAGTTCATATTAAGACATTCCTCCCTAACTATAATGAGTTCTATGAGAAACGCTGGTTCTCATCTGCTGCCGATTTGGATGTAACAGAGATATCTGTACACGATATAATAGCTAGTGATAAGGATTATAATATTCCTGTAGGAAATAATCTTATATTCCATATTAATGATATGTGCTTTGCCCTTGAGATATGTGAGGATATCTGGGCTCCTGTATCTCCTTCTACATGGGAGGCTATGGCGGGTGCAGAGCTTATAATCAATCTGTCAGCAAGCAACGACACAATAGGTAAGAGAAGCTTCAGGCAGAGCTTAATAAGAAGCCACTCAACAGCATTAATGTGCTCATATCTGTATGCATCGGCAGGTGCAGGGGAGAGCAGTACGGATTTGATATTCTCAGGTCACAGCATGATAGCTGAAAATGGCAGAATTGTTGCTGAAAATAGTGAGATTGCCGATAACAATTATCTGTTAGTTTCGGATTTGGATATGGGAAAAATAAAGGCCGACAGATTAAAAGGCAAAACATTTAAGGATGCATACACCTTGTATGGTCAGAATGTATTGATTCGTGAGGTGTTCATTGAATGTAATGGAGATATCACCTCTGATGGTTCAAAATATAATATCAATCCACATCCGTTTATACCTTCTGATGTATCAAGAAGGAAGAAGAGATGTAAGGATATATTTGATATGCAGGTTGGCGGACTTGCCAAGAGACTATCTGTGACGGGAAGTAAGATGGTTATAGGTGTTTCTGGCGGTATGGATTCCACACTTGCCCTTCTTGTCGCAGCACAGACTTTAAAAAAGCTAGGAAAGCCAATGACAGACTTAGTTGGAATAACGATGCCGGCATTTGGAACAACAGACAGAACCTATAATAATTCGCTGGAGCTTATGTCAACTCTTGGAATTTCAACAAAGACGATTCCAATTAAGGATGCCTGCCTTAAGCATTACGAGGATATCGGTCACGACACAGAGATTAAGGATATAACCTTTGAGAATGTACAGGCACGTGAGAGAACACAGGTGCTTATGGATTATGCTAATAAGATTGGGGCTATAGTTGTAGGCACAGGCGATTTGTCAGAGCTTGCTCTTGGATGGTGTACCTATAATGCTGACCAGATGAGTATGTACGGTGTAAATGCAAGTATACCTAAGACCTTGGTAAAATGGCTTATTGACAGTGTTATTGAGTATAATATGTTCCCTGACAGCTCCGAGGTTTTGAAGGATATAATCGATACTCCTATAAGTCCTGAGCTTCTTCCACCTGATGAAAATGGAAATATCGCACAGAAAACTGAAGATACAGTAGGTCCATATGAATTACATGATTTCTTCCTGTATTATGTGATGCGTTATGGATTTTCACCAAGCAAAATATATTATATGGCAAAGCGTGCATTTGCAAATGCTTATGATGAGGAAACCATTAAAAAGTGGTTAAATACATTCTACAGAAGATTTTTCAGCCAGCAGTTCAAGAGAAGCTGTATGCCGGATGGAGTTAAGGTTGGTAGTGTATGCCTTTCTCCACGCGGCGATTGGAGAATGCCTAGCGATGCTGTAAACTCCTTGTGGATGAAAGAATTAGAGAAATTGAATTAGATAAATACTCCGATTTTTGCTGCGAGGGAGTTTTATGGTACTCATGATGTTGTATTATTAATATAGTTTCAGGGATGGCCAACCTAGAAAAAGAAAAAAAACGAATATTTGTTCGAGAAAAGTATTGACATCCGAACAAATGTGCGATATATTAATAATCACAGAAACGAACACATGTTCAAGGAGGAGATATCATGAGTATAAGAGAAGCAGCATTATTAATCCATAGACATTATAAATTATTTGTAGGAGTAACAGTTATTGTTTTAGCCTTTTTATTATTATTTATAGGTGTTTCGAATAGCGATAACAAAGTTAATGCATCCACACATAACGAGAAGTACTTTAAGTGCATTAATGTTTCGGCAGATGACACATTATGGTCAATAGCAGAGGCTAATATCTCAGAGGAATATACCTCAATCGAGGATTACATTGATGAGGTTAAGAGCATCAATGGACTTTACAGCGACAAAATTTATAGTGGTGCAACTTTGGTAGTGCCATACTATTCAGCACCACAATAAATTTACATTTTCCATACCATACCTTTGAGCCATCGGTTTTATGCCGGTGGTTCTTCTCTGTTTAATTTTAAAAATAATATTTTATAACTTTGAATAAACAACAGTTGAATATGGTCGTTATTTGGAATATAATTTATTGTATATTTGTTCGATTTTTATTTGAAAGGAAACTGTTATATGAACAAAAATATAAGAGATGGCAAAAAGCCTGAAGACAGGGTAGTGGGAGCCATAGCTGTGAGGTCATATTACAGCCTTGGATTTCCGGAGGAGCAGATTGCCGAAAGAGTTAAGATATCAATAACTGAGGTTCACAGAATAATAGAAATGATTGAGACCGAGAAGAACAAACAGTAGATTTCTCTATATTTCAGATTGAAAATTCATGTCATTTACAGTATAATAATAGATTGGATTTTATAATAATTTAATACAAAATACGAAAGGGTATACAACATGCAAAACAGCACGATTCCAGCCATGGAGCCGGATAGACAATACTATTTCATGAACAAATGCAGAGAGCATTTGCTCACATTACAGGCAGCCAAGAATCGTACCTTTACATACAATGTCCAGACATTTGGATGTCAGATGAATGCACATGATTCTGAGAAATTGAAGGGTATTCTTGATGCAATCGGCTTTGAGGAGGTCGATGATGAAAAGGCAGATTTTGTAATCTGCAATACCTGTACGGTAAGAGAAAATGCCAATCAGAAATTATACGGTCATCTTGGACATTTAAAGAGCTTAAAAGAAAAAAATCCTGATATGATAATATGCTTATGTGGATGTATGATGCAGGAGCCTCATGTAATCGAGACACTGAAGAAAAAATACAGACATGTAAATATAATATTCGGAACACATAACATATATAAGTTAGCAGAGCTTATATACACATATTACGAGACAAATAAAACAATTATTGAGGTTCTAGACCACAGTGAGCAGACTGTGGAAGCACTGCCTCAGAAGAGAAAATATAAATTCAAAACAGGCGTAAATATAATGTACGGATGTAATAATTTCTGTACATACTGTATCGTTCCTTATGTCCGTGGCAGGGAGAAGAGCAGAAGCCCACAGGAGATAATTGCAGAAATTCGTGCACAGGCAAAGCTTGGTGTAAAGGAAATAATGTTGCTTGGACAGAATGTAAACTCATATGGCAAGTCATTTGATTATACAGGCGGCAAGATTTATGAGACAACGACAGATGATGCAATAAGATTTCCAGAGTTATTACGAATGGTATGTGAGATTGACGGAATCGAGAGAGTTCGTTTTATGACAAGCCATCCTAAGGATTTATCGGACGAGCTTATTCGTGTAATGGCAAGTGAGCCTAAGATATGTAAGCACCTTCATTTGCCGGTACAGTCAGGCTCATCAGAGATACTAAGACGAATGAACAGACATTACTCTAAGGATGATTACCTTAAGCTCGTCGACAAAATAAGAACTGCCATGCCTGATATTTCACTGACAACTGACATAATGGTTGGATTTCCGGGTGAGACAGAGGAAGATTTTATGGACACCATGGATGTTGTGAGACAGGTTGAGTATGACCAGGCATTTACATTTATATATTCAAAGCGTACAGGTACACCGGCAGCGTCAATGGATAATCAGGTACCTGAGGATGTAGTCAAGGACAGATTTGGAAGATTGCTCGCTTTGGTAAATGAATTATCTAACAAACGTATTGCAAGATACACAGGCTGCGAGAAGCTCGTTTTAGTTGAAGAATTAAACAAGCAGGATAAAACACTCGTCACAGGAAGAACAGAGGAGAATATAACTGTACATTTTCCGGGTGATGCAGGTCTTATCGGTGAAACAGTTATGGTTAAATTAAACGAATGTAAAGGCTTCTACTTTTTAGGAGAAATGATGAGGTGATAACGTGGGAAAGCTATCTCCGATGATGGAGCAATATTTAGCAACTAAGGAACAGTACAAGGATTGTATATTATTTTACAGATTAGGTGACTTCTATGAGATGTTCTTTGATGATGCACTCACAGCCTCAAAGGAGCTCGAAATTACACTTACGGGCAAGGACTGCGGACTTGAAGAGAGAGCCCCTATGTGCGGTATTCCTTATCATGCAGCTGATATCTATATAAATCGTCTTATTGAGAAGGGATATAAGGTAGCTATAGGTGAGCAGGTCGAGGATCCTAAGCTTGCAAAGGGACTTGTAAAGCGTGAGGTTATCCGTATTGTAACTCCCGGAACTAATATGTCTGCTGAGGTTTTGGATGAGGCAAAGAATAATTATATTATGAGTATTTCATATTATAACTTCAAATACGGAATATCTGTATCTGACATCTCAACCGGAATCTTTAAGTGCTGCAGAGTAGGGACTTCTGATAAGGTTATAGATGAGATAAATAAATATCAGCCATCAGAGATTATATATCAGGACACAGTGCCAAATTCCGGTTTAGAGCTTGATGCGATAGCGGATAAGCTTCACATTTCAAAGACAGAGGCACCTGAACATTATTTTGATTATGATACCTCTGAGGCAACTATTAAGAGGCATTTTCATATAAGCAGCTTAGAGGGGCTCGGTTTAAAGGATACCCCTGAGATTGTTGTGTCAACGGGAGCAATGCTTGATTACCTGTATGACACACAGATGAACAGCCTTAAGCATATAAATCATATTGAGCTTTATTCGGTTGATTCATATATGATTATCGATTCTTCGACAAGAAGAAATCTTGAATTAACAGAGACGATGAGAGATAAGCAGAAGAAGGGTTCTTTGCTCTGGGTGCTTGATAAGACTAAGACAGCCATGGGTGCAAGAAAGCTCCGTGAATTTGTTGAACAGCCATTACTCTCAAAGGATGCCATTGAGCATCGTCTTGATGCCATTGAGGCAATGAACAACGCTCTTATTACCCGTGAGGAGCTTAGAGAATATCTTAATACAATATATGATTTGGAAAGGCTTATGACAAGGATATCTCTTAAGACAGCCAATCCCCGTGATATGCTGTCGCTTAAGAATTCCATACATTACCTGCCTGATATTAAGAATCTGCTAAGGGAGCTCTCGGCAGACTATTACAGTGAGGTGTACAACAAATTAGATACACTTACAGATTTATATGAGCTTTTGGAGGCTTCAATAGACGAAGAACCGCCTATCTCTATAAAAGAGGGAGGAATATTTAAGGCTGGCTACTCAGACAAGATAGATGAGCTTAAGCTTGCCAAGACAGAATGTAAGAACTGGCTTGCTTCACTGGAGGCAGAGGAGCGTGAGAAAACAGGAATCAAGGGACTTAAGATAAAATATAACAAGGTATTTGATTATTATTTTGAGGTTACGAACTCATTTAAGGATATGGTTCCTGATTACTTTATAAGGAAGCAGACACTTGCAAATGCTGAGAGATATACAACTGATAAGCTCGCTGAGTTATCTAACACTATACTTGGGGCAGAGGACAGACTGTATGCTCTTGAATATGAAACCTATGTTTCATTGAGAGATAAAATTGGCGAGGCACTTACAAGAGTACAGCAGACTGCACATTATATTGCAGAGCTTGACGCCATTGCATCTCTTTCATATGTTGCGGAGAAAAACAACTATGTTCGCCCATCTATAAATGAGGATGGTGTAATAGATATCAAAGAGGGCAGACATCCTGTTGTTGAAAAAATGCTAAGCAATGACAGCTTTGTGTCAAATGATACATATTTAAACAATGTGGAGAGCCGTATTTCGATAATAACAGGTCCTAATATGGCAGGTAAATCCACATATATGAGACAGACAGCACTTATAGTTCTTATGGCACAGATTGGTTCATTTGTACCTGCTAACACAGCAAACATTGGACTGTGTGACAGAATATTTACCAGAGTTGGAGCATCTGATGACCTTGCTTCAGGTCAGTCTACATTTATGATAGAGATGAATGAGGTGGCAAATATTCTTAGAAATGCTACATCAAACAGCCTGATAATCCTAGATGAGATAGGACGTGGAACTTCTACATTTGACGGATTATCAATAGCATGGTCGGTTGTAGAGTACATAGCCGATAAGGATATAATTGGTGCAAAAACATTATTTGCAACACATTATCATGAGTTGACAGAGCTTGAGGGTAAGCTTTCATCAGTCAACAATTATTGTATTGCAGTAAAAGAGGACGGAGACGATATAGTATTCCTTAGAAAAATTGTCAAGGGTGGAGCTGACAGAAGTTATGGTATACAGGTTGCGCGTCTTGCAGGTGTGCCTGAGCAGGTACTAATAAGAGCAAGAGAAATATGCGACCAGTTAATTGATACCGATATCTTGTCTAAGGCTAAAGCTATTGAAACACGAGATTTGAAGGAGCATAAGGCAAATGACTTTGAACAGATGTCATTATTTTCTACACCTACAGAGCTCACAATAGCAAATGAACTTAAAACAATGGATTTAAACAACATGACACCTATAAAAGCA
>CAVELH010000114.1:0-8136 GCA_963616385.1 bacterium
GTATCAGACAGCAACTACACAGGCATTAAAGCAGTATTTTTCTATTACCGATGATGAGCTTGCAGATTTTTTGTCAAACCCTGAATCATATTATGTTGTAGCAAGAAAGAAACTGGACTATGACACAGTTAAGGCGTTTCAGGATTTCTGTGACAGCGAGGATGGTGTAAATGTAAAGGGTGTTTATTTCGAGGAGGAATACAAGAGAGTATATCCTAATGGAGATTTTGCAAGTCACCTTCTTGGATTTACCGTAAGCGGTAATGTTGGAATGTATGGTGTCGAGGAAGAATATAATGATGAGTTAAATGGTTCAAACGGAAGAGAGTATTCATATCTTAATGAGAATGACGACTTAACCAAGAATATTGAGCCTGCTGTCAATGGATATAATTTGATAACTAATATAGATGCAAATGTTCAGCAGACAGTTCAGGAAAAGGTAGATGCATTTATGGATGAGACAGGTGCTAAGAATGTATCAGTTATAGTTATGAATCCAAAGGACTGTAGTGTGCTTGCGCTGTACAACTCGCACAGCTTTGATCCTAATGATGCGTATGACCTTTCAAGTATAAGATATCAGTTCGACAGTGATGAGGAATATGAGAATTTCAAAAACACCGCATCTGATGATGATAAAGTAAATGCACTCTATAAGGTGTGGAGAAATTTCGCGATAAGTGATATGTATGAGCCGGGCTCTACATATAAGACATTTACGGTTGCCGGTGCTTTGCAGGAGGGAATCGTTAATCAGAACAATACATTTGTGTGCGATGGTGGAGAGCAGAAGGATATATACTATATAGGATGCAGCCACGTTCATGGAACAATAACATTGTCACAGTCGCTTGAGTATTCATGCAATGACGCGATGATGCAGATTGGTGTTATGGAAGGACCTGAAATATTTGATAAATACCAGACATTGTTTGGCTTTGGTCAGCGTACTAATATTGATATACCGGGTGAGCCTGATGAGGATTCCTTAAGCATGCTTATATATCACAAGGATTCCTTACAGACTGTTCAGCTTGCAACATCATCATTTGGACAGGGCGCAACAGTATCTATGATAGAGCTTGTCACAGCATTCTCATCTGCCATAAATGGCGGATATTACTATGAGCCTCGTGTTGTAAACAGAATTGAGGACGAAAATGGAAATGTTATAAAGAATTATGACAGTGTGTTAGTCAGAAGAACAATTTCAGAGGACGTATCAGCACAGCTTAGAGACAGCCTTAAGGGTGTTGTTGAGGAAGGTACAGGAGGAAGTGCTTCCGTAGACGGTTACTCTATAGGTGGTAAGACAGGAACAGCAGAGAAGGTTCCTAGAAATCAGGGTAATTACCTGTTGTCATTCATCGGTTTTGCACCGGTTGAAGATCCACAGGTTGTTATATATGTAGTAGTTGATGAGCCTAATGTAGAGGTTCAGCGTATAAGTGGTGCCGCAAAGCAGATATTTGCAGCTATCGCGACAGATATATTCCCATACTTAAATATATACAAGAGTGGTGAGGAATATGATTACGATCCTGACACTGCTATGGAAGAGGAGGCAAGCCCTGTATATGTAGGTGACACACCGGCAGATGACGTAGCTGGCGGCACTGACAATCCATACGTTACAGGAGATGGACAGTCTACTGAGGCAACAACAGAGCAGACGACTGGTGATACATCAGACACGACAGAGGATACAACATCAGACACTACAACTGAAGCACAATAAAATAATAGGGAATAACAGTTATACATTTCAAATACGGGAATACATATAATAATAAGAAATTTTTGTATGTGGTGTAATGTTGAAAAAGAGAAAATATAAAAGAGCTTATTTCACAATACACAATATGAAAAGGCTGGATGTTTTCCTTGTGGCGGTGTTTACAATGACAGCCCTTCTGATGGCAAGACTTGGCGTACTTATGATTGCAAAGTCAGATGAGTACAGCAAGAAAGCCATTGCTATACAGGAAAGGGAGCGAAGCATAAAGGCACCAAGAGGAAAGATATATGACAGAAATGGAGTGTGTATAGCTGGTAACAAACCGGTTTGCTCTATATCGGTAATACATAATCAGATAACTGAGCCTGAAAAGGTAATATCTGTTTTGTCTGAGAAGCTTGGCATCGATGAGAGCGAGGTTAGAAAAAAGGTCGAGAAATACTCCTCAAGGGAAAAGATAAAGAGTAATGTTGATAAAACAATAGCTGATGAGATAAGAGAAATGAACCTTGACGGTGTGATGGTTGATGAGGATTACAAGAGATATTATCCGTACTCAACACTGGCATCAAAGGTTATAGGCTTTACCGGAGCAGATAATCAGGGTATAGTCGGACTTGAGGTTATGTATGATGAGACTCTTATGGGACAAGATGGCAGTATAAATACACTTACAACTGCCAGAGGAATAGAGATTGAAAATGCAGCCGAGACAAGGGTTGAGCCTATTGCGGGCAATAATCTTGTTGTATCGTTAGATGTAAATATACAGCAATACGTTGAACAGGCGGCTATGCAGGTTTTAGAGAAAAAACAGGCAAAAAGAGTGTGCATAATAGTTATGAATCCTCAGAATGGGGAGATATATGCGCTGGCTGATGTGCCTGAATATGATTTGAACAATCCCTTTACACTAAACTATGAATTAGAGGAGGGGGAAGAGGTAACGCAGGATATGCTCAATCAGATGTGGCGTTGCTTCTGCACGAACGATACATACGAGCCCGGCTCGACATTCAAGATAATCACAGCAACCTCAGCATTTGAGGAGGGCGTGGTTTCAGTTGATGACAGCTTTTACTGTCCCGGTTACAGGATAGTTGAAGATAGAAGAATAAAATGCCACAAGGTAGTTGGACACGGGGCGGAAACCTTTAAGCAGGGAATTATGAATTCCTGCAATCCGGTATTTATGGATATCGGTGCAAGGGTTGGAGCTGCTGATTTCTACAAGAACATGGAAAAATTAGGGTTGTTTGAAAAAACGGGTATAGACTTACCCGGTGAGGCAAACTCTATTTTTCATAAGCTGGAAAATGTAGGACCGGTAGAGCTTGCGACAATGTCGTTTGGACAGTCCTTTCAGATAACACCATTTCAGCTTATGAGAGCTGTATCAGCAGTAATAAATGGAGGAACCTTGGTAACACCTCATCTTGGTATGTATGTTGCTGATGAAAATGACCACATAATTGAAACCTTGGAATATGAAACTGAGGAGAATGTTATAGATAAAGAAACCTCTGAAACAATGAAAACTCTTCTTGAGGCAGTCGTCGCAGAGGGCACAGGTCATAAGGCTTATGTTGAGGGCTTCAGAATAGGCGGAAAAACTGCTACAAGTGAGAAATTTCCGCGAAGCAGCAACAAATATATATCCTCATTTATAGGATTTGCACCTGCCGATAATCCACAGGTTTTAACTTTAATCTTGATAGATGAGCCCGAAGGGGTGTATTATGGTGGCACAATAGCTGCACCGGTTGTCGGTGAAATATACAATAACATTCTTCCGTATCTTGGAATTGAAAAGGAAGATACAGAGGTCGAGGAGGATAGTGTGGAGACAGTATATTTTGAGGACACAGTGTATTAGATAATAAATATGATACAGATGATATCGAAGGAGTAGACGTTATGAGTAGAAATGATATTATATTACCTGTTTTGATTGCATTTGGCATAAGTGTAGTTTTAAGCCCGATAGTAATTCCGTTTTTGAAGAAATTAAAGTTCGGACAGTTCGTAAGAGATGACGGACCTGAATCGCATTTGAAAAAATCGGGAACACCTACGATGGGTGGACTTATAATCCTGTTTAGTATAGTTATTACATCACTGTTTTATGCAAAGGATTATCCACAGATAATACCAGTGTTATTCTCAACACTCGGTTTTGGTCTTGTAGGATTTTTGGATGACTACATCAAGGTAGTAATGAAGAGGTCGCTTGGACTTCGTGCATGGCAGAAGATGTTAGGACAGATAATTATAACTGCAATCTTCGCATATTATATATATGCACACACAGACCTTGGAACACAGATGTTAATACCATTTACAGGTAAGATGGTTGATATAGGATGGTTATACTATCCGCTTATGTTCTTCGTAATGCTTGGAACAGTAAATGGAGCAAACTTCACAGATGGTCTTGACGGTCTTGCTTCATCAGTTACAGTTTTAATTGCAACCTTCTTTACAGTAGTTGCAATCGGTGCAGGCTCAGGGGTAGCACCTATAACCTGTGCTACAGTGGGAAGCTTACTTGGATTTTTGGTTTACAATGTATATCCTGCAAGAGTATTTATGGGTGACACAGGCTCACTTGCACTTGGAGGCTTTGTGGCATCAACAGCATATGTGCTTCGCATGCCGCTCATAATATTAATTGTAGCATTTATATACTTTGCAGAGGTATTATCAGTTATTATACAGGTGCTCTATTTCAAGAAAACAGGAAAGAGAGTATTTAAGATGGCACCTATTCATCACCATTTTGAGTTATCAGGATGGCCTGAAACAAAGGTTGTAGCTATCTTCTCAATAGTGACAGCTATACTTTGTCTGGTTGGTATGCTTGCAATATAGTAAGTTATTTTATCTGCGTATAGGAGGAATGTAAAAGTGTTTAACAAAAAGGTTTTAGTCGCAGGTGGGGGCAAGAGTGGTATATGTGCTGCTAATCTGCTTGTAAGAAATGGAGAGCATGTAATACTTTTTGATGAGAATAAAAATATGGAGCCTGATAAGCTTTCAGATAAGCTAGAGGCTGGCAGCTATAATGTTGAAATTCATATAGGTGAGCTTACTGATGACATAATAGATGAGTGTGAGCTTATGGTTATAAGCCCCGGAATACCTACAGATGCACCATTTGCATTAAAGGTTAAGGAAAAAGGACTTCCTGTATGGAGCGAGATTGAGCTTGCATACAGATATGAAAAGGGACAGATTGCTGCAATAACAGGAACAAACGGAAAAACAACAACGACAACATTAGTTGGCGAGATTATGAAGGCTTACAATGATGATACTTATGTGGTAGGAAACATAGGTATTCCGTATACAAGTCTCTGCGATAAGACTACAGAGAAGTCTGTCACTGTTGCCGAGATAAGCAGCTTCCAGCTTGAGACAATAGTTGATTTCAGACCACATGTAAGTGCTATTTTAAATATTACACCGGATCATTTAAACAGACATTATACATTTGAGAATTATGCAAATTGCAAGCTTGATATAACAAAGAATCAGGGCGAGGGAGATTATACAGTAATTAATTATGATGATCCCGAGACAATGAAGCTTGTAGATAAAATTCCATGTAAGATTATATATTTCAGCCGAAAGGAAATGCTTGACGAGGGCGTTTTTGTAAAAGACGGTGATATCGTTATAAGAGAAAATGGTGAGGAAAAGCGAGTGCTTTCACTTAAAGACATCAAGCTTCTTGGAACACATAACACAGAGAATGTCTTAGCGGCAGTTGCCATTTCGTATTACATGGGTGTTCCAATCGACATAATAGAGAAAATATGTACTGCATTTCAGGGAGTTGAGCATAGGATAGAATATGTAAGAACGGTAAAGGGTGTACCATATTATAATGATTCTAAGGGTACTAATCCGGATGCAGCGATAAAAGGTATAGAGGCGATGACAAGAACCACTCTTCTTATTGGCGGTGGTTATGATAAGCACTCTACTTATGATGAGTGGATAGATGCATTTGATGCCAAGGTAAGATATCTTGTTTTGATAGGTGAGACAGCAGAGAAGATTGCTCTTTGTGCAAAGCAGCATGGATTTAACAACATTGTATTTATGGATACACTTGAGGATGCAGTTAATTTCTGCTATGCAAATGCAAAGCCTAATGATGCAGTACTTCTTTCACCTGCCTGCGCAAGCTGGGATATGTTTAAGAGCTATGAGCAGAGAGGCGACTTATTTAAGCAGTATGTAAATAATCTTGAGGAGTGATTAATAAATGGATAGTGCCATGCAGACACAATCAGAAAGGAAAAAACGCCGTACGCTTAATAACAGCTTTTGGGTTAAGGGCGGATATCTGGATTATCAGGTAGTATTTATAATGTTTGTTATAGTATTATTTGGAATCATAATGGTATACAGCTCAAGCTCATACAAGGCGGTAACGTATGGCTTGTCAAGTACATACTTTGCAAAACGTCAGGCAATTTTTGCAGTGGTTGGTTTTGTGGGAATGTGGGTTGTGTCACATATCAATTACCGTTATTTCCAGAAGATGTCAATGCTCCTTATATACATTGGTATATTTTTGTCTGGTATAGTTTTAGTAATTGGAACTGCTACAAATGGTGCTACAAGATGGATTCCTATCGGACCGATACAGTTCCAGCCATCAGAGATTGTTAAGCCGGCAATTATTATATACATGGCACATATATGTGTTGCACAGTCGAGACTTCTTAACACGATACCGGGTATTATAAAGATGTGTATATGGCCTGTAATATCGATAGTTCTTATTGCGAAGGAGAACCTTAGTACAGCTATCGTCTGCTTTGCGGTAATGGTTATAATAATGTTTGTTGCAAGTCCTAAGTTCTGGAATCTGGTTTTGCTTGGT
The DNA here is from genome assembly GCA_963616385.1 of bacterium. Classification (GTDB taxonomy): domain Bacteria; phylum Bacillota; class Clostridia; order Lachnospirales; family Lachnospiraceae; genus Coprococcus_C. The sequence continues at coordinate 6,639 of CAVELH010000114.1, forward strand.
GCAATCGGTATAGCGGCTGCGGCTGTTGCTGTAGTTGCGGTAGGATATAGAGGAGACCGTTTTGATGCGTGGCTTCATCCTGAGACAAGTGAGAATGGTTTCCAGACAATACAGTCACTCTATGCCATAGGCTCCGGTGGACTGTTTGGAAGAGGACTTGGACAGAGTATTCAGAAGATGGGCTTTCTGCCTGAGTCACACAACGATATGATATTTTCAGTAATCTGTGAGGAGCTTGGACTTTTTGGGGCAATAGGAGTTATCTTATTGTTTGTAATACTTTTGCTTCGTTTCAGATACATTGCTAATAACTCACCTGACAGCTTTGGCGGTTTGCTTGTCACAGGTGTTTTAACCCATGTGGCTGTACAGGTAATTATTAATATAGGTGTTGTAACAAATACTATACCTAATACAGGTGTTACACTTCCGTTTATAAGCTATGGAGGTACATCACTTGTATTTATGATGTTAGAGGTAGGAATAGTGCTTGGCGTGTCGAGACAGATGCGTCCTGATGTACAGTAAGGGGAGCATTTTATATGCCGAAGAAAAGAATTGTAATAATAAGCATTATATTTTTGCTGCTCGTTGGAGTTATAGTCTGTATGTCAGTCTTTAATTTAAAGACGATTAACATATCGGGCTGTGAGACGGTAGATGAGGAAACAGTAAGAGCGGCAATAGAGCAGGAATATTTTTCAGGAAATACACTTATTGTATATCTTGAGAGCAAGCTTAAGCCGATAGAGGATATTCCTTTTGTTGCCAAGATGGATATAAGTATATCATCTCCTAATGAGATAGATGTTATGGTTTATGAAAAATCCATAGCCGGTTGTGTTGAATACATGAACGGATATGTATATTTTGATAAAGACGGTATCGTGTTGGATGCCTCAAATGAGTTGATAGCCGGTGTGCCTTGTATAAAAGGCTTGAATTTCAACGAATGGGAGATAGGTAAGAAGCTTCCGATATATGATGAAAGCCGGTTTCAGTCTATATTGTCAATTACTCAGCTTGTAGATAAATATGAGCTTGAGATTGATGGGATAGAATTTACAGCCGAGAATGAGATAGTTTTATTTCATAAAGGCATAACAATTGAACTTGGAGAGGGGGAGTATCTGGCTATACAGATGATGAATCTTGGAAGTATACTGGAAGGTCTTGAGGGAATGGAAGGTACACTTTATATGAAGGATTTTAATTCAGATAACGCTACAGCAAGTTTTAGCAAGAAATAATTAGAAATAATAAAATATCTATTGATTATTTCGCAAAAAAATTATATTATGTAAATAATAATGCAACAATATTGGATGGAATAAGTAAATACAATTAAGGAGGAGAAGACCTTGCTTGAAATAAAATCAAACGACGAAAAGACACCTGCAAGAATTCTTGTAATTGGAGTAGGTGGAGCTGGTAACAATGCAGTAAACAGAATGATTGACGAAAATGTTGAGGGTGTTGAGCTTATAGCTATTAACAC
>CAVELH010000115.1:0-8102 GCA_963616385.1 bacterium
TTCCGTCACACGAGCTTCCACATACCCCGCAAGTCTTGTGAACATAAGCTGTTCCGTCGCACGAGCTTCCACATACTCCACAAGTCTTGTGAACATAAGCTGTTCCATCGCAAGAACCGCCACATATATCACAGGCTTTGTGTGCATAAGCTGTTCCGTCACATAAGCCACCGCATATATCACAGGCTTTGTGTGCATAAGCTGTTCCGTCACATAAGCCGCCGCACACCACGCAAGTCTTGTGAACATAAGCTGTTCCGTCACACGAGCTTCCACATACCCCGCAAGTCTTGTGAACATAAGCTGTTCCATCACACAAGCCACCGCACAGCACACAAGATTTATGTTCATATGTTGTTCCATCACATGAGCTTCCACATACCCCACATGTATTATGAGTATAGGTTCCGTTTGGCTGCAAAAGACCACCACACAGTGTACAACTTGTACTCATGGCTGTAATATTTAACTGCACAGAATCTGCGGATAGCGCAATATTCTTTTTATTCTCTAGTCTTATTGTCGCTGGCTCAAATGTCTTCTGATTGTTCTGACTAGACACTGTCACTGTAGCAGTCACCACCAAAGAGCCTTCAATTTCCTGCATATTTGATGTACCAAGGGAAAGTCCGTCTGGCATGCTGGCTTCTGCCACAAAAGTCCATCCGGAATCGTCACCACCAAAATCTTGTAGAGAATGACCTTCTGCAGGTGTGAGTACTAGCTTCAGTGGAATTTGTGTTTCCTGATTCAAAGGTACATATACCGTAAGAGTCTGTCCTGCTCCATCTCCCGATTCATAGGCAGGATAGCTGTAACCGTCACCTATTCCAAGAGTATAATCAAGATAATGCTCGCTGTTACTACAGTTAAGCCCTTCACCCGAAAAACCGCAAAGTATTGTCAAAAGTGTAAACAGACAAACGCTCAGCAGTATATTAAAAGACCATTTTTTACTTTTCATTTTCACATTTCTCCCTTCTTTTAACTTTTTTTAAGTAGAATCCCCATGACACTGCCACACCGCAAAATGCTATCCCCGCAAGAGGCAATGCAAAATTAAAGCCTGCTATAATCATCTGGTTGGCACTTTGGTCATAAAGACATGTGCCTATGTAATAAAGAAACCAATTACTGAATAAAAGGGCAAATAGTAGCTGGTAACTTTTGTGCCTGATAAAAATCCCATAGGCTACGACTGACAGCCCCAGAAACAACAGTACCATCACAAGCTGTATTGGAAAGCGTCCCGTTTCTGGAAATGGGTTTTCAGTATTCCTTCCATATACTACACGCAACGGTCCCTCGTAAGGTTTTCCGTAGCAGCATCCGGTGAGAAAGCATCCAAGCTTTGAAAAGGCAGAAAACAGTGATACCGAACATACACCAAGCCCTAGCATTTCCAATTCCCCTTGCTTAAAAAATCTACCAGCCACCCAGAATACTATTGTCACACCCAGTGTACTTATCAAATATAAAAATGGTAAAAACACAGTAGGTAGTGCATGAAAATAAAGCTGTCCCAGAGCAGCAGCACTAAATACCACCGCACTCAGCCTAAATACAAAGCTGGTATCAAGTTTCTTCCTTTTTGCCACCAGACAGTTAACTGCTGTAATCACTATCGCTGCCCAGATGGGTGTTACTGCATAGTAGGTTACATATCTGCCTAATAGAAAAATGTTAGCATTTTCAATCCGAAACACCTATGGTACTCCTTTTTATTCATATTATAACATTCTAAAGTATAACAGGTAAAAATCTTAAGTGCAAATTAAAAATATAACTGTAATGAAAATAAGAAAAGCGTTCCCGAGGCGATTCGAACGCCCGACCTACCGCTTAGGAGGCGGTTGCTCTATCCTGCTGAGCTACGGAAACGCGTACTATTATATTTTAAGATAATATTGATAAATTGTAAATAGCAAAATAAAGTATATTGCAAATTATAGATAAAAATATTATAAAAAATATAGATATTATAACGTATAAAATGAGTGTTATAAAAGTAATAAAATCGGTATTATATACGAAAATTATATTGTATAATCATTATAAAATTTGCGTTTGCCCGAAAATGTGATTAGGAGGAGAAAAGTATGTATTTAGTTATTGATGTTGGTGGAACTTACATAAAATATGCAAAAATGACAATAGATGGTGACATACTGGAGAAGGGAAAGGTTCCTACACCTTGTAAGCATGGGGATAAGATAGAGGATTTTATAGATGCGATAACAGGTATATATAATAAGTATAAGGGAGATAACACGGTAGAAGGAATAGCTATGGACTTACCGGGACAGATAGATGTTGATAACGGAATTGTCTATGGTGGGGGAGCACTTAAGTATCTTGATGAGGTAAATTTGCAGAAGCTCCTTATGGAAAAATGCGACAATGTACCTGTAGCATTGGAAAATGATGCAAAGAGTGCAGCGCTTGCCGAGGTTTGGAAGGGAAATGCAAAGGACGTAAATAATGCGTGTGTGATGGTATTTGGAACAGGTGTTGGTGGAGGAGTTATCATAGACAGAAAAATTCACCGTGGAAAAAATATGCTTGCAGGTGAATTGTCTTATTTCCTTGGTAATATGACCAGAGATGATTTGAAGAGTATACAGGCAGTTGAGTCAACAGATGTAATATATGAGATATTTGATGCAGATTATTTTATAATGTCATCTATAGTTTCTACCAGTGCTTTGTGTTACCGTGTGGCTAAAAAGAAGAATATAGATGTAAGCGAGGTAAATGGTGAGCTTATCTATAAATGGGTTAAAGCTGGTGATAGGGAAGTAGAGAATATTTTGGAGGATTTCTATTTTGAGATTGCCAAGATGTGTTGCAGTTTATATATAACGATAGAGCCAGAGGTTATATTGCTCGGCGGTGGTATAAGTGCTGAGCCTTCATTTATAGAGGGTATAAGAAAATATGTAGACCAAATTAAGAAGATATCTAAGGTGTATAGTGGCATAAAGCTTGATAAATGCAAATATTTGAATGATTCTAATCTGTATGGTGCATTATACAATTTTAAGCAGAAGTACGATATGCTGTAGAAAAATGTATATAAAGTTGGAAAAGTTGCAAAAATAGGGGGAAAATGGGTTGGAAAAGTTGCAAAACTATATCCTCACAGCCCCCTGCAACCATACTTCACCTCTGAAACGACGACCTTCCTTTGGCTCGCCCTGAAGGTCAATGCTGTTAATTCCAATATTCATAAGAATATTGTTAGCTTCTATCAGAAGGTTGTAGACTAACTCTCCTGTGTATGTATTTTTAAGTGGTGTGCATTTGATGATGTTGCCGATAACCATGTAATGGTCACATTCAACACCGCAAGGCATAAAGCTGGTATCAACTATAGAGAGAATATCTTCGTTGTGGACACGTCCTGTCAAAGAGGTGTAGGTGTCCATTTCATCTAAAGTGAGACTTTCTATAGCATCTGTGTCACCTTCTTTGGCTGCTGCAAGGAGATTATTTCTTATATTAAGCATTTCGTCCTCATAGCGTTTAGCTTCCTTGCTGCGTTTTACTCCCAGAAGAATAGTTCCATTTATGGATAGTCCAGAGAATTTAACCTGTGTCATATGACGATTAGAGTAGTTAAACCACTTAGACTTCGCATAATCTGTTATGTTAAGAAGATAGAAAATGAGTGTCATGCCGAGGCGGTAATCCTCACATACCCCGGCATAAGACTCTTTATCTGTTTGTTTTTCTATTGAAATATTTTCATATTCCATAAATGTGTCACCCTTAATGTAAGGGTAATAATGCTCAATGGACAAAGCACCATTTATATCGTACTCACCAATTAAAGACAGACCTATAGAAGGACCGAAATCTTTCTCAAACTGTATGAGAGAGGTGTCTACACTTATTGTAGTGACAACCTTTCTGTTTGGCTCACGCAGAGTATGATAATATATCTGCTCTAACTGTTTTCTAGATTTAATTTTACTAAATCCGATAGCACGCAAAAATGAATGCATATAAGCCTCCTAGCAAATCTTTGTTTTACCACCCATATATGGCTGAAGAACTGTTGGAATATTAACGCTTCCGTCCTCATTTAAGTTGTTCTCAAGGAATGCAATAAGCATACGAGGTGGAGCAACAACTGTGTTATTTAATGTATGTGCAAAATACTTTCCGTCTTTACCCTTAACTCTAATCTTAAGTCTTCTTGCCTGTGCATCACCTAAGTTAGAGCAGCTTCCTACCTCGAAGTACTTCTTCTGACGAGGTGACCAAGCCTCAACGTCATATGACTTAACCTTAAGGTCAGCCAAATCACCTGAACAACACTCGATAGTACGAACAGGAATATCCATAGAGCGGAATAAATCAACTGTGTTCTTCCAGAGCTTATCAAACCACATAGCACTTTCCTCTGGCTTGCAGACAACTATCATTTCCTGCTTCTCAAACTGGTGAATTCTGTACACGCCACGCTCCTCAATTCCGTGAGCACCCTTCTCCTTACGGAAGCAAGGTGAGTAGCTTGTAAGTGTGTAAGGAAGCTTCTCCTCAGGAACCATAGTGTCGATGAACTTACCAATCATAGAATGTTCACTTGTACCGATGAGGTATAAATCCTCGCCCTCAATCTTGTACATCATGGCATCCATCTCTGCAAAGCTCATAACACCTGTAACAACATCGCTACGAATCATGAAAGGTGGAACACAGTATGTGAAGCCTCTGTCAATCATAAAGTCTCTTGCATATGAAATAATAGCAGAATGTAATCTTGCTATGTCACCCATGAGATAGTAGAAACCGTTACCTGCTACCTTTCTGGCACTGTCAAGGTCAATTCCGTCAAACTTCTCCATAATCTCTGTATGGTAAGGAACCTCAAAATCAGGAACTACAGGCTCACCAAAACGCTCAAGCTCAACATTCTCTGTATCATCCTTACCGATTGGAACTGTCGGATCAATGATATTAGGAATAACCATCATTATCTTCTTAAGTTCTTCCTTAACAGCAGGCTCTTTAGCTTCAAGCTCAGCAAGTCTTGCCGCATTTTTGGCAACCTCCTTCTTAACCTCTTCAGCCTCGTCCTTCTTACCCTGTGCCATAAGAGCACCTATCTGCTTAGCAATAGTGTTCTTCTTAGCACGAAGCTCATCTGCCTCCTGCTGGATAGCACGAGCTTCCTTATCAAGCTCAATTACCTGGTCAACAAGTGGAAGCTTGCTGTCCTGAAATTTCTTCTTGATATTCTCCTTTACGATATCTGGGTTTTCTCTGACAAATTTAATGTCTAGCATATCTATACCTCTCTTTTATATTAAAATTATGTTGTATATCATATTAATGTTATAGGTCAAAATTGATATCGTCCTCGCTATCTGCCTCTTTGGTCATATCCTCAATCTCTTCCTCAACAGTTTTTGCTCTCTCTAAGGCTTCCTTTTCCTCATCAGAAAGAGGAATATATGATTCACCCTTTATAATTTCTTTGGCATAGGTGAAGCAGCCTTCTCTGGAATGCATTGCGTTAAATATTATACCCGTATTATCATCATTCAACAATGCTATAACAAAACTTAATTTACCTGCCATTTCATTAAATGCATCATATTTTACTAAACCGTATTTGCTAAAGCAGGTAGATAAATGCTTTTTTATCTCTTTGTGTTCCTTTGTGACACGTTTGGCATTGGCTTTAACCTGATCCATCTCCTTGAACCGGACTCTTATTATTTTCTCAAGGTCAATGCCTTTTTTTCCACTCATCAGAGCACTGTATTTTCTGCTCATGATGTTCATTTTATATATAACGATAAATAACAGTATGATAAGTATTAATACCAATATTGCCAATATAGTGGTAAATGTAGTCAACTTCATACCGAATAAACTAGGAGTATCCATTATTAATCCTCACTTACATTTTGGCACTGTATAATAATTGAGTTATTCTCTCTAAATCATCCTCTGAATAATACTCAATTTCAATTTTTCCTTTGTTGCGGTTCTTTGCCTTTATAACCGCCTTAGTTCCTATTGCATCCTTAATTCTCTCCTCAATCTCATGGTAGAGGAAGGATACATCATTAGTAACCTCATCATCCTTTTTCTTGGCTGGCTTGCCAGATAAAAGTCTCTTGACATAGCTTTCAGTTTCACGAACAGAGAGCTTCTTATCAAATATATACATAGCTGTCTCGTATTGCAATTCAGGATCAGTAATAGAGATAAGTGCTCTTACATGACCTGTTGAAAGCATATCATCTATAAGCATCTGTTGAACATTATCAGTAAGCTTAAGTAATCTTAAAGAATTGGTTATTGTTGTCCTGCTCTTAGAAACTCTCTCAGCAACCTCATCCTGCTTAAGGTTAAATTCATTTATAAGTCGCTCATATGCATGAGCCTCTTCTATAGGGTTAAGGTCCTCTCTCTGAATGTTCTCGATTAAGGCAATCTCAACTATCTCCTGCTCGGAGAAATCCTTGATTACTACAGGAACCTCCTTTAAGCCTGCAAGTCTTGCAGCTCTCCATCTTCTTTCACCTGCAATAAGCTCATAATAGCCTTTTCTTTTGACAACAACTAAAGGCTCGATAACACCAAACTGTTTAATGGACTCAGCAAGCTCCGCAAGTGCATCTTCATCAAAATGCTTTCTAGGCTGGTTCTTGTTAGGTTCAATTCTATTTATGTTTAAGGTCTGTTCAACCTTCTTGATAACTTCCTTAACCTCAGGTTTAGTTGTAGTGGATTTATTCTTAGATGTGGACTTAGTAACCCCAGATTCATCCGTAGGTATAAGATTATCAAGTCCTCTGCCTAACCCTCTCTTAACTGCCATGATACTCCTCCTTATAGTAAAACAAATCTAATATAAAATACTCTGATTTTAACACATGTATGTTCGTTACATATTCGCGTATAATTTATTCTTAATGACCTCTGTTGCCAAATCCCTGTAGCCCTGTGCACCTGCTGAACGACTGTCATATAGATTAATCGGTAGTCCGAAGCTAGGAGCTTCTGCAAGTCGTACGTTTCTAGGAATTATTGTTTTATATATGAATTGGTCTAAATTATTCTTTACATTTTCAACAACTTCAAGAGATAGATTTGTTCGTGCATCGTACATGGTGAATACCACACCTTCTATTTCAAGAGATTTGTTAAGTTTTTTCTTAATAAGATCTATAGTATATATAAGCTGCGATAAACCATCGAGTGCAAAAAATTCGCACTGGATAGGAACGAGAACTGTATCTGCCGCAGTCATGGAGTTGACGGTCAGCATACCAAGTGCTGGTGGACAGTCAATAATTATAAAATCGTATTTGTCACGAATTCCCGATAACAGCTCCTTAAGTATGTATTGTGGATTATCTACACCGATGAAATCAACTTCTGCTCCGGCAAGATTCCTGCTTGATGGCAATACACTTAAGTTTAGTTTATTGCCGAGGGGATGAACTATCATACACTCACCTACATTACATTCACCGCACATTGCATCATAAATAGTAAGAGAGAGGGAATTCTTATCTATGCCAAGACCACTTGTAAGGTTACCCTGTGGATCCATGTCAACCGCGAGAACCTTTTTCTTCTTCTCGGCAAGACATGCAGCTAAGTTAATTGAAGTTGTGGTTTTGCCTACGCCACCCTTCTGGTTGGCAACTGCTATTATTCTTCCCATGATAATTCTTAAACCTCCATATTTATTCAACATTATAGTATAAAAGAAAATAAGATGGCGGTAAAGTAGAATAATGGGAGGTAAAAAACTTTTATCAGGATTAAATACGGGCAGAAGTAAAATGCTGATAAAGCAGAAAAGTACAAGTAGAAGTAGAAATAAAAAAGTAATAAAGAAAAAAAGTAAGTAGAATAATTAAATTGGTAATAAAGGGAAAATGCAAGAGAAATATAATAGTGATAAAGAAGAAAAATGCAAGAAAAAAATAAAATAGTGATAAATAAGAAATAAGATAGTGATAAAAATGCAATAAAAAAGTGATAGAGTAGAAAAATATAAACAAAAAACAAATTGCAGAAGTATATTTTCGTATAAAATTATAATAAGTCTGGATGTATTACAAATAATA
>CAVELH010000116.1:0-8049 GCA_963616385.1 bacterium
TCTCTTAACAAGACCTCTTCTTCTGTCCTTCTCCTCTCCATCCTTGAAAAACAGGATAGTAGGTGAAGCCATAACCTGATATTTTTCTGCAAGCTCACTGTCAAAGTTTACATTAACCTTAACTACCTTAAGCTTGTCCTCGAAGTCATCCTCTATGCCGCCAAGGATAGGTGACATCTGCTTACATGGAATACAGCTATCTGAATAAAACTCAACGATTACAGGTAATGCTGACTCAATTACCTCCGCATTAAAATCCTCGCCACTTACTCTCTTTGCCATGTCTGCCTCCTTACTCCTCTATCTTCTTAACGATAAGGTCATAGGTTCCGTTCTCATTGTCAATAAGCTTAAGTATCTGCTGTCCCTCTTCCTTAAAGCTTCTAGGAACATTCTGTACAGGCTCTCCGTCATTCATTGTTACTGCAAGAACCTGACCTACCTCAAGCTCCTCCATTGCAACCTTTGCCTTAACAAACGTCATAGGGCAGACAACATCAGTTATATCAACTCTCTCATCAATTTCAAAATCAGCCATTATATGCCTCCTTCAATACTTCTTTAAATTTATCTATGCCAACTCGCTCAATAGTAAATCTGAAACGCTCACTTGGCTTTGCATAGTCATCAAAAAACTGGATTGCCGCATCTGTAACTCTGAACAACTGCTCCTCTGAGGTTATTACAGGGAGAAGCTCGTCACCCTTACAGATTCTATTACCAAATAATCCACCAAATGAAACAAGATATCCGCTTGTTCCCTTCCATGCCTCTGTAGGACATGCCTTTGCACATCTTCCACAGTAGTTACACTTATTTGTGTCAAGCACAAGCTCGCCATCCTCTATTGTGATAGCGTTCTCTCTACAAGCCTTAACACATACACCACACATGATACAGCTTGGCTTGTCATACTCTACTATACAAGCACCCTTTATTCCTACATCATTCTCCTCTGCCTTAAGACAGTTGTTCTGACATCCGGTTACACCGAACTTGAACTTGTGAGGAAGCTCTCTCGCATAGTATCTCTCATCCAACTTCTTAGCTATATCGTATGAATCTATATTTCCACTAGGACATATCTGGTTACCCTGACACGCTGTAACGGTTCTTACTCTAGGTCCGCAAACTCCCGGCTTACATCCGCCCTTCGCAAGCTCATCCTTAACTTCCTCGACATTTTCCAATTTGATAAATGGAATCTCCACACTCTGTCTGGATGTAAGATGAACATGTCCATCACCGTATCTCTCAGCAACCTCTGCTATCTTTATAAGATTCTCGGCAGTGAGATTACCTCCCACAACCTGAAGCCTTAAGGAAAAGTGGTTCTTCTGTTTCTGTCTCATGAATCCACCTTTTTTAAGTGCTGCGTAATCAACTCCCATTTGTACTTCCTCCTAATTTTCTATAGCGTTCTTGAAATCTTCTATAAGATCCTCTATGTCCTCTATTCCGAGACTGATTCTTATCAAATCATCATATACGCCCGCGTCAGCCTTTTCCTTCTCAGTGCTGTGTGCATTTAAGGTTGACTCAGGATGAATGATAAGAGTCTTTGTATCTCCAATATTGGACACTATCTTAGGAACAGTAAGTGCGTTTATAATGGAAAATGCTCTCTCCTTTGAACCGACACGAATCGTAAGTATCGCACCGTATCCATTTGTGAGAATCTTGTCTGCTACATCATGCCATCTGCTGCTCTCAAGTCCTGGATAATTAACTGTGATGTCATCATAGTCCGATAAGAACTTGGCAAGCTCCATAGCGTTGTAACAGGCACGCTCCATTCTAAGACCAAGTGTCTCCATGCCAAGCATATTATAAAATGCTGTCTGTGGTGCCATACAGGCTCCTGTATTTCTGAACAATCCGTTTCTGAGCTTTGCTGTATATGCAAACTTGCCGAACTTTGCATATTCGCAAAGTCCCGGATATTTGTCCTTATCCCACTTGAAGCGTCCGCTGTCAGTTATCACTCCACTAATCGAATTACTGTTTCCATTTATGTATTTCGAGGTTGAGTTTACAACGATATCTGCCCCAAAGTCAATAGGTTTGACAAGATAAGCTGTGGCAACTGTATTATCCATAACAAGAGGAAGTCCGTGCTCATGTGCAAGCTTTGAAAGCTTCTCAATATCTACCACATCAAGCTTTGGATTACCGATTGTCTCGGCAAATATAACTCTTGTGTTTTCATTTATGGCTGCCTTGACAGCATCCTCATCTGATATGTCAACAAATACGGTCTTTATTCCAAATGCCTCAAAATCATGGAAAACATCTATCGAACCACCATATAAGCTGGTAGATGCTATAATTTCCTGTCCCGCACATACTATGTTGAGCAGTGCATTTGTGATTGCCGCCATACCTGACGCACACGCAACCGATACAAGTCCATTTTCAAGTGAGCTCATTCTGTTCTCAAATGCAAGGACGGTAGGATTGTTTATTCTTGTATAAGAAAATCCTGTTGCCTTGTTGTTAAACAGCTTCTCATGCTGTTCAGCAGATGTCTGGTAAAATGCACTTGACTGATATATCGGTGTCAGTGTTGCTCCGGTATTCTCATCACCCATTATATTGCTGTGTAAAAGTGCTGTATTAAATCTCATATTGCCCTCCATACTAGCTATGCTTAGCTTAGATGTAATCTCTTCCGTTTACTATTACTCCATCATAAGCCGACTGCATTCGGACAAACTTTGAAACCTCTTCCACGCTGCTTCCATTTTCATTCCAGTTAGTAATGTATTTATCAGCGTCAAGCTTAGCTGCCTGCTTCTCACTTACAAGAAGAAGAACTACAAGTCCTGCTCTGTGCAGATGCTTTACTACATTCTCTACATCCTCACCATCTGCTGGTGCGTACAGATATGTATGTCTGCCTGCTAAGTTAAGAGCCTTTTCTATCTCCTCAACAAATGCACGATTTACATTGTCCTTGTTGTCAACAAACAACGCTGTGACTGCCTTCTGACCTTTTATTGCAGCTCTTACATTTCTGTCAACTCTGCCCTCATAGCTTCCTGAGTCCTCTTTATTTACCTTCTCCACAACACCACAGGCTGATGTCATGTTTGTAACTCTGTCAATTAAGATGAACTCACCTAAGGTCTTATGGTTCTTAAACTCATCTACAACTATCTTATCTGCAAGTATAATCTTACATACTGCTATCTCGTTCTTAGATAATACCGATATCTTCTTTTCCTCTCCGGTATTTACATCTATCGCATACTCTATCTCAGCTACAACACCAGGAATTGTCTTAGTGCCAAGCTTGAAGAAGAAGTTCTTTCCCTGTATAAGCTCCTCATCATCCATCCAGAGAAGAGTTGCAGTTATTGATGATGCAACCTTTGCACCTGAGTCAACTGTGAGCACGCAGCCTCTTGATACGTCCACCTCTCTGTCAAGCTGGATTGTAACAGGCTGTCCCTTTACAGCTTTATCTGAGAGCTTATCTCCGACATGTATGCTCTTAACCTTTGCAGTCTCGCTGCTCGGAAGAGTTACTATCTCGTCTCCAACATTTATGCTGCCTGTCTCAATCTGTCCCTGAAAACCTCTAAATGTGTGGTCTGGTCTACATACTCTCTGAACCGGCATATAGAAGCCCTGCTCATCATTATCCTCAGATATATCTATATCCTCAAGATAAGGAAGAAGTGCCTTTCCTGTGTACCAAGGGATGTTGTCAGAATGTGTAGTTACGTTGTCACCCTCTGTTGCAGATACAGGTATTATTGTGATATTAGCAAGCTTAAGCTCACTTGCAAGCTCATTTATCTGTACCTCTATCTCTCTGAATCTCTTCTCATCATAGCCTACAAGGTCCATCTTGTTTACTGCAAATACGAAGTATCTTATTCCCATCAATGCACATATTCTTGCGTGTCGTCTTGTCTGTACAAGAACTCCCTGCTTTGCATCTATAAGGATTACAGCGAGGTCTGCAAATGATGCTCCAACCGCCATGTTTCTTGTGTACTCCTCGTGTCCCGGAGTATCAGCTACTATGAAGCTTCTCTTGTCTGTAGTGAAGTAACGGTAAGCTACATCTATTGTGATACCCTGCTCACGCTCTGCCATAAGTCCGTCGAGCAAAAGAGAGTAATCTATTGCACCTCCGCGGCTTCCAACCTTACTGTCTAACTCTAATGCCTTCTCCTGATCTGTGTAGAGGAGCTTAGAGTCATATAAAATATGTCCAATCAGTGTTGATTTTCCATCGTCCACGCTTCCGCATGTAATAAATTTTAATAATCCACTCATCCTAGAAATACCCCTCTCTCTTTCTTCTTTCCATGCTGCCTGCTGCCTCGTTATCTATAACTCTGGTTGTTCTCTCAGATGATACCGCACTGAGTGTCTCATCTATGATTTCATCAAGTGTAGTAGCTTCTGATTCACAACCGCCTGTAAGAGGATAGCAGCCAAGTGTTCTGAAACGTACACTCTTATATTCTATCTTCTCTCCCGGAAGAAGCTTCATACGGTCATCATCAACCATGATGATATTGCCATCTCGATATACAACCGGTCTCACCTTTGCGAAATACAGAGAAGGTATCTCGATGTTCTCTCTCTTTATGTACTGCCAGATATCTGTCTCAGTCCAGTTAGATAATGGGAATACTCTTACCTCTTCCTTCTTCTTAATCTTGGAATTGTAGAGCTTCCACATCTCAGGTCTCTGGTTCTTAGGATCCCATGCATGGTGCTCATTTCTAAATGAGAAGATTCTCTCCTTTGCTCTTGATTTCTCCTCATCTCTTCGTCCACCACCGAAGGCTGCTGTAAATCCGTATTTATCAAGTGCCTGCTTAAGAGCCTGTGTTTTCATGATATCTGTATAAGCTGAGCCGTGGTCAAAAGGATTGATTCCCTGCTTCACGCCCTCCTCGTTGATATACTCAAGCATCTCTATTCCAAGCTTTTTAGCCATGTAATCTCTGAACTCTATCATTTCCTTAAACTTCCATGTTGTGTTTACATGTAAAAATGGAAATGGCGGCTTCTCCGGATAAAATGCTTTCATTGCAAGGTGCAGCATGACTGAGCTGTCCTTTCCTATAGAGTAAAGCATAACCGGCTTCTCGCACTCAGCAGCTACCTCTCTTATGATATATATTGCTTCTGCTTCAAGTTCATCAAGATGTGATAATTCACCCATCCTTCGTACCATCCTTTCCAAAATCTAGTATTTGTTAGATTCTTTTTTATTAATAACTATCTGGCTTTCTGTTCCATCCCTCTTGCTGATGTTCCATATAAGCTCGCTGTCGCTTGACTTTACCGTCATTCTGCTTCCCATACCGCCTATATCAGCTCCGAGGTATAAGGCTATTGCTCCGAATTTACATTCCTTTATGCAGGAGGAACAGCCCCAGCAGTCCTTCGGGTATTTAATGTAAGCCTTTCTGTCCTCATTTAGCTTTATTAAGCTTCCCGGACAAACCTTCTCACACATACCACACGCTTTACATATATCAGGATTAATAACTATGCTCATAGTTCTCCTCCCTTCCTACAAGGTCACGAAGAATAATCTTAATCTCTCCATTTTCATACCTTGAATTAACATATTTAAGCCAATCATCACTCTTTTTTGGATAATCAAGATTCTCAGCAAAGCTGTGCCATCTTGTCTCCTTCCTTGCCCTTAAATGTGCTATTACAGCAAGACATACAATAAGTCTTTCCTTAAGCTCATATACAAACATAAGCTCATGCATATCATTTGCACCTATATCACCGGCAAGCTCGATAAGCTTATTGATTTTGTCCTCGGCAAGAGCAAGCTGCTTCTCATTGAACTGATAATGTGTCGATATTCCTCCGGCATAATTATCCATCACCTTCTGCATCGCTTCCTCCAATGCCTCTGCCGTAAACATTCCCTGTGCATTGTTATTCAGATAGCTGTTATATTCCTCTATCTTCTTATCAAATATCTCATCTAAGTAACTGTCGTCTGTATAACTGTCATTTTCTTCATTTAACTTCTTAACTATATCCAAGGCTGCAAGCTCGCCCTCAACCATAGCTCCTGTAACGTATTTCTGTGGACATCCTCCAGCAACATCACCTGCCGCATACAAGCCCTTTATTGTTGTCTGTCTGTTGTTGTCCACCCAATAGCCGCTGGCTGTATGTCCTCCGACTATGTAAGGCTCTGTTCCTTCTATCTCAACATTCTGCTCACTTGGATTTTTGCCCGACTCTATCCATTTTAATGTCTGACTTGGAGCCATATTAAGATATGCACGCTTAAGTGAATCATCCTGCTCACTGCTTATTCCCTCAGTTCTTAAGTAGCAAGGACCTCTGCCTTCCAGATTCTCCATCACAGTTCCGTATACTCTCTCTGAGGTTGTAAGACCGTATTTTGTCTCATATACCTCTCCCTTGGAATTGACCTGCTTAGCACCAACTCCCTGAGCGATTGTTCCAGTAGGAGCGATTGTATCCTTACATCTCAATGCGATAAATCTCATCTCAAAGGTTGTCATCTCTGCTCCGCTTAAGATTCCCATCGCATATCCTGCTCCTGTGTTAAATGGCGGATACCACATCTTATGTCTCGAAAATCCCGGATTGTTTGGTCTGTATAAGCCCGCCGCTCCACCTGTTGCACATATAACCTTTTTAGCTCTTATCTCATATGCCTTGTTCTCGTCTATCGAAAATCCAACAGCACCCTTTATTACGTTATCTTCAACTATATAATCTGTTATGTTTAACCTGTTTATGACCTTCACATTGTCAAGCTTTTCTACTGCTGCTGCAAGAAGAGGCTTCATATTCTCACCATTTATCTTGATGTTTCTGTTTCCTCTGGCAACATACTCTCCGTTTTCGTCTTTGAGAATGACAAGCCCAAGCTTCTCCATCTTCTCTGTGACACGGTTAAGTCCCTCTGACATTGAGAGAAGCAAATCCTCTCTCACTATATTATCAGCGTCCTTCTTTGCATAATCGACATAATCCTCCGGCTTTCTTCCCTTGACGATGTAAGCGTTTATAGCATTTACACCTGCTGCAAGGCAGCCGCTTCTCTTAATATTTGCCTTCTCTGCAATGATTACTTGATAATCTGAATTCTCGCTTATCGTCAGTGCCGCATAGCAGCCTGCCGTACCGCCCCCGATTATAAGGACATCTGTATGAAGAATTACTCTGTCATCAATTTTCATAGCATTTTCCTCCACAATTAGATATAGAATACATTCTGTTCCTGCATCTCTTTATTCTCAAGGAGATACGTCTTTTCATCGTCAAATACATATAATCTGTAAATCAGCACATGTACCTTCTCACCGACATTAACTATATCCTTCTCCAATGAACGTTCACCGATTACTGAAATTCCATTTATATCGACGGTTATATCCATTCTGTTACCCTTGAATACAACCTCTGTTACCGTTCCTTCCTCCGCAGCACTTATGTACTGGTCGAGCTTTCCGCTCTTTGATATCTTGATAAACTCAGGTCTTATTACTGCCTTGTCAGCATTCTCTATTCTGTCAAAGCCCTTAAGCTTATCATACTCCGAAACAACTGAGGAACGTCCTATAAACTGTGCCACAAATGGTGTGTGTGGTGATTTGTATATCTCAAGCGGTGTTCCCATCTGCTCGACTACACCGTGGTTCGTGATGATTATCTCATCCGCAACCTCAACTGCCTCGTCCTGATCGTGTGTTACAAAAATACTTGTTATCCCAAGCTTTTGTACCATTTCCTTAAGCCACGTTCTAAGCTCCGTCCTTACCTTTGCATCAATCGCTGCAAATGGTTCGTCTAGCAGTAACACCTGCGGGTTAGGAGCAAGTGCTCTTGCAAATGCTACTCTCTGTCTCTGACCACCTGACAACTGGTTTGGATATCTCTTCTCCATACCTGCAAGCCCTGTCAGCTCAAGGAGCTCCATAACTCTCTCTCTTATCTGTTCCTTCGGCATCTTCTTAAGCTTTAATCCAAATGCAACATTGTCATATACTGTCATATATCTGAACAGTGCATAGC
>CAVELH010000117.1:0-8042 GCA_963616385.1 bacterium
AGTCAGATGTGTCCTGTAACTCGCTATGTAAAGGACAATGTAACAGGTGAGTGGAATTCGGAGGATATGGGAGAATATCCGGTACTTGCGTGGATTGAATCAGATGGAACCATGCGGATAATATTGGATGCTGCCGATTATCAGGCAACATCTGCATCATACAGGGAGGAGCTTTCTACATTTAAGACAACCTACAGCTTCCATAGATTTGGTGTTGATGCTGAGAAGATTATGTGCAGGGTAAAAGGCTACGGGGACACATATGATACGACAGCGGAGAGACAGAGCAACAGCTCATTTGTATATTTTGGAGAGCAAAACAGCAATATAGATGATGAGCTTAATATAGCTAATTATAACTATTCTGTCAGCAATGCAAGACATCTGTACAATATGAGATATGTCACAGACCTGACAGCTAACACGGTTATATCCAAGGATGAACTAAGAGCAAGCAACAGCCATTATGACAAGAATAATACTATAGCCTGTCATTTCCAGTTGACTGATGACATTGACTGGCAGGAATTTGTGGATAACGGATATTTTTATAATACGGGCAGTAATGGAATGACTGTTCCAGATTCTCTTCGTGGTGATTTTACATCCTTAAAGCAGCTTAGGGCTGAGGATTCCATAGATGGCAACGACTATACTATAAGTGGTCTTAGCATTACTCAGGCAGGCAATTCACTATCTGCACTCTATATGGATGAGGAAAAGACAGATAATACCAGAAAGCCGGTTGGATTTATTGCCACTAATTATGGAACTATAGAGAATCTTAAGCTTGATAGGATAAGTGTGACAAGCTCGGATGATTATGTCGGAGCATTTGCAGGTATAAATGTCTCAGGATATACACTTAATAATACACCTTCAGGAATACTTAATAATCTCACTGTGATGAACACGGATGACGAAAGTTATATAAAGGGCAGCAAGTATGTTGGTGGTGTCGTAGGTGGAATAGATGGAGTTGGAAAGAATGGTAAAACTGACTCAGTTTTATTTAATGAGCTTACTAACTATGCAAAGGTAACCGGAAAGGCATATGTTGGAGGAATAGTAAGTGCACTTGAGATTCCTGAAAACGTAAAGTCATATATAACACTTGATGACTGCCATAATTATGGTGCTGTCTATGCGGTGCTTAAGTCGGGTGACAATAAGGATGACAGTGTATATATCGGTGGAATTGTCGGATATGCAGCTAATCTCTACGGAGGAAGCCACAAGACAGAGGCTTCAGCAAATGAGCTTATCACTATCAGTAATAGCAGCAGCTCACCTAAATATAGTGACGAGGATTTAGCTTATTTCACAGAGAATATGTCTGGATATAAGAGCAGGGCCGTAGGAAAATATGTCGGAGGAATAGCCGGCTACAGCTATTATAGCACCCTTGCTAATGTCAGTACGGTAAGCGAGGATGGAAGGACAGGCTATGTATTTGGTGAGAATTATGTCGGAGGAATAGCAGGATATTATGTGGGCAGTGCACCTTTATCGGGAACAAATGGTGCATACACTAACACAAACGAGAATTATGTAGCGGGCTGTTCATATGTCGGAGGAATTGTCGGCTGCAATGCCAATATAGAAGATACACCGGATAAGAATTATGATTCAGACAGAGTTATAAGCTCATGGATTAATAACGGAATAGTGTATGGATGTGACAGCTATGTTGGAGGAATAGCCGGATATAATGCCGGATATATGTACAACTGCAATAATACAGTCGGTGAGACTGTAAGAACCGATTATCCATCTATGTATAAAACTGATTATGTCGGAGGAATAGCCGGATATAACAGTGGTGTCATTGACGCTTCAAGTACAGAGACTGTTGTTCCAGCTGTCACAGGTGGCAGCTATATAGGTGGTGTGGCAGGCTGTAATGACAGTGGTGCAGTTATTAATAACTATACTGTATCAGGCGGATATGTTCGTGGTGATTCAGCTTTCGGAAGCTATGTTGGAGGAATTGCAGGACTTAACCTATCAATACTTATGCTGCAGAACACAGACGGAACAGCTAAGAATATCACATCATCGGTAGATGAGGTTAGCGGTAAGTATTTTGTCGGTGGAAGCATAGGCGGTAATATAATTAACACAAATGGTTATGCCGGAAATATGCAGACTGAACCGGGAACTACAGGTTCTACAGATGTGGCTACGGATTCTTCAGCAGGTCAGACATCAGATAAGTGCTATGTAACACTTGACAGAGGTAATATATGGGGAAGTGCCGATTCTCCTACAGCCCAGTACACATATGTAATTCATAATGACAGTAACGAGAAGATAACAGACTGGCGTCTTGTATTCCATGTGGCAAAGGGAACTACACATTCATCAGGTCCTTGGAATGTTACTGAGGAGGTAACGGAGACTGAGACAGAGACCATATATACATTCAGACCTGTGGACTGGCAGAAAACAATATGGCCAGGCGGTACGGTAAACAGTGCCTTCCAGCTACAGTTCACCAATTTTACTGACCTTTATTCATTTGATATAACGGATATAGAGTTTTACTATGATGGTGGAGATGGCAACAAGGTAGTAATCAAGCCTGGTAATCTTGCCATTACTGAGAAGAACAGACATGAGATAATCGGTTCATCAGATGCAACCTACAAGGTTGAGCTTATAGATAACAATACACATATCAATCAGATTAAGGTAACTAACAATAGTGATGCCGACATAATTGACTGGTATGTAGAGATACCAAAGCTTGATTCAGTAAATCTTAATCCTGATACCTCACAGAGCTTTGACATAGTAGTTGAGTCTAAGGAGGAGAATGGACAGACATATGAATACTACAAGCTTACCAAGAAATATGGCGACAAGCTGAATGCTCATTCGTTTTTTGATTTGTATGAGCCTTTCGATGTTGACTCAGTTCAGACTGTAGAATATCTGAAACAGAATACAAAGCTTGTATTCTTCACAACTAAGCTACAGCAAAAGACAGAGGACAGAATATATGCCAGAGTACAGACTAAGGCAGATATGGATGCATTTGCGGGTAACATAAGTGCGGATGCATTTGCGGGCGGCTTTATCGGATATACAATGCTTGTAAACAGCACAGATAAACAGTATGCTTCACAGCTTGCTGATGGAATACGCACATCAGTAGGTGGACTTTCATCAAGTGCTGCTGTGGCATACGTTAAGGATATCGGTGTTGATAAGAGTGAGGCACAGATATACATTCAGGGTAATGTCGGACATGGAAATGTCACCGCTGATGATATGGCAGGTGGTGTTCTTGGATATGCTGACGCGGCTACATTTATGTATATTGACAATGCCAATAATAAGGCTTCTGTGACAGCTGTAAATGGTTGTGCAGGAGGTATAACAAGTACAAGCCTTAGAGCTGACAATAAGATTAGAACCTGTACTAACTCTGGAAATATAACAGCGAAGGAGCTTGCGGGTGGAATAGTTGGCGAGAGCGTTGGAGCTGTTAGTACCTGCGTTGTGAAGGCTGATATAACAGGTGCTCTTGGAACTGAAATTGCGACGTATGGCGGAATAGCAGGTATAAGTGGCAATGCATCTGAGAGGACGGAGGACGTTGCCAATACAGCATCAATAACTGAGTGCTATTTTGACGGAAATATATATGCGGGCGGAAATGGTGTCACAGCACGCATAGGTGGAATAGCCGGTATCAACGGAAGAAATTCAGCTATAAAGGCAAGTGTTATAGGAGCTGACAGCGGTAATTCTAATACCTCAATTCATGGCGGTATGGTTTCAGGCACTTATTACGAAACAGAGACCGCGTGCGTTGGAGGAATAGCAGGTATAAACTATGGCGATATTGTTTCGTCAGATAACAATACATCTTCAACAGACACGGTTGTTATAGATAATTACTTTGGATATACAGGTGGAATAGTTGGATATAATGCGTCAATGGCAACTGTTTCTGCGACAGATGAGGAGAATATATCTACAGGTAAAGAGTGGACTGTTTCTGGCAAAGCAAATGGTACAGTGTCATATGTAGGTGGAATAATCGGTTATTCTGAATCGGGAGCTAACATGGCATATCTAAGAAATTATGCGAATGTAAATGTTGCCGGTGATGGCAATGTGGCAGGTGGAATAGTTGGAACTCTGCATAACCAGACAAGCAGTGATATGACTGTGAATAAATGCTATAACTATGGCGATGTGACAGGAACGACTTACGCAGGTGGACTTATAGGAATTGTGAGATATAAGGGAGTTAAGTTTACGAGCTGTTCAAATGATGGTACAGTCACAGGCTTGCAGTATGTAGACTCTATGGTTGCCTACACAGATATAAGTGACGGAACACTTGTATTTACAGATTGTACAGTCAATGGTTCGACTTATATAAATGAGATGCAGATTGCACAGTTTAATGAGAGCCTTAATGTAAATGCAGATGAGGTTAATATAGCAAATGCGAATGACGCTATGGAAGATATTCCATCCCCTGATGACGCAGTTCAGACTGATACTGATGCTGATGAAAGCTTTGTTGCTGATACTGTTACGAAGTTAGATGTACCTTCGGTAGCTGAGATTAAGGACTTTGTGCTCACATTTAACACGGATGAGCAGGCTGATTATTATAAGGTGCAGCTACTCTATGGTGATAAATATGGTGTTATATATGTGGAGCCTTGTGAGGATGGCTATGACATATATTATATAGGCTCTGATGCGCTGGAAATAAATGAGCTAAGTGATTGTATTGAAAATCCATATGCAGCATATCTTGGCAGACTTACAGATGAAGCTGACAAGAATATAGAAGCTGATAAGAATATAGAAGCTGGTACGAATACAGAAGCTGATACTAATATAATTGAAGGAATGAATTATGATGGCAACTGTATTAATATAGAGCTGCCTGATGATACGACATTTGTGACATTGCAGGCTCTTGTAGGAGAGGATAAGGTTGATTTGTATGAGAGCTCAGATATAGCAGTATGGAATTATATTTCTGCGGGCGAGCAAATTGCTGAGATATCTGATGTTGATAATGAGACATCAGGTAGTGATGCTGTGGTATCTGATGTTGATAATGAAATATCAGGTGGTGATGCTGAGATATCTGATGGAAACAAGATGACATGGAGCTACAAGATATGTGAGGCTGATTGCATAGATGAGACATCAATTCCTGATGTTGCGGGTGAGATAGTGACATCCGAAGCTGCAACAGGCGGAACTATAACGTCTGATAATGCAATAGGCGTGACTATAGCAGCTGATAATGTAACAGACGAGGGTATAACATCTGATGATATAACGGACTATACTAACAGTACTTCTCAGGCTACAGAATATATCAGATACAGTGTAGATACAGATACCAGAAAGCTTGCTCAGATATTGGTTGTGTCAGCGGATGGTGAAATTATATCATCAGGCTATTATTTAGTTGATGCAGATAGCAGAGATTTCGTTGTTAAAAGTAAAGCGTTGTTTGCAGATGACGTATATGCGATGATAAGATTTGTAGATATAGGTGAAGCTGGTATGGGTGACTGGACACAGTTTTACACACTTACGGAGAATTCGGTAAGGGTTAGTATAAATTATGAATAGGATTGTCGAGGAGAAAAAGTGAGACGATTATTTAATGCAAAACTTAATAGAAGGGGGCTTAAGGATAAAGGCTCTGCCATGATAGTAGCAATAATTGTAAGCATGGTAGTCTTTGTATTTGCCTTGTCACTTTTGCTTGTGGCGTATTCACTTTTTTCCACATCGACGAGAAGAATAACGCAGAACCAATGCAGGGAGCTGACAAAGACTATAAGCATTGAGCTTGAAAAGGACCTGACTGAAACCTCTTATTCATCATTTGCAGAACAGCGGAAGGCTCTTGATGATGGCAGGGATATGCTCTGGCAATATATAAGATATAATGTGTGTCAGGGCAGCTGGCCATATTATGAAGGCGATGATAAGGTGGGAAATGATGAGAAGTCAGCCTACAGATATTTTAATCTCGGTGTCACCGGAGGCGACGCTTCAAGCTATGCAGCCATGGCTGATGATATATCAGTATGTATATATTGGGAGAATGACGGAAGCTACATATCTTCTAAGAATGATACGGTGTTATGTGTTAAGGTGACGTGCAGTAAGGGTGAGCAGTCATCTACAATGCTTACGAAATATACACTTAGCTGCGTGGATTATGATGGTGATACATCTGGTACAGATAGCGGAAATGAGAGTGTGAACCCATCTGATAATATAATTGAGACATCAGAGCATTGGGTATGGAGTTTTTTGGAGCGTGAATAGAATGGGTAATAACAGAGGCTCTACAATGGTAGAGGTATTAGCCGGAGTTACAATTCTGGTAATTATAATAGTTGAATGTATGGTGCATCTTGTAGGCATATCGGGCGAGCTTGTGAAAAAGAGCCGCGATACGCAGGAGGATTTGCGTGTTTTAAATGAGGAGATGTATAAGAAGGATGCTGATTTTGAACTCATTTCCGGAACGGATATAATATTGACACTTGACACAGAAAAGACAGATACGAAGAATTTGGCAAAGGATGCAAGCATTAAGCTTGATGCAGATGTTTACAGATATTACAGTGACAAGGCAGAGCTTGCCATTTTCAGGATAATTGGAAGATAGCATTGCTTTGAGGTGGGACTATGAAGAGGATAAAAAAATACCTTCAAAAATTAAATAATCGTGGCTTTACCTTAGTTGAGATGATAGTTTCATTTATGCTTATAGGGCTTTTCATGGTTGCTGCAAGTAAGGTTATTGGCAATACTGCTATGGTTTATTATGAAGCAAAGGGGATAACTGATGGTATGCAGGTATCTTCGATAATAAGCTCTAAGATAAGAGGTGAGATAGAGGCTGCACGTGAATATACTATACAGCTATCACAGGATGATACATTAGGTGGGGGAAATGGGACAGCCGGATATAACAAGATAGATTTTGTAAATGCGAGTGGAAGTCACATATATATAGGTGTTGATGATAAGGGTTACATGTTCATATATTATTATCCTGTTCTTACAGAGTCGGGAGAGATGAAGGATACGAGCTGGACCTTTGACAAAAAGGCTTATATGGGCTATACAATAAAGGAGTTAAAGTTTTCACAGCCTAAGGGTGATTACGATAACAATATTATATATATGACGCTTACGCTGACAAGTCCCAAATACGGAGATTACACAGTGAGCGAATATATACAGTGCTATAATTTCAAGACAGACACCACACTTGTTTTAAGTGGTGAGTAGATAATGAGGTAGATAATGAATTATTTTTTATATATTATAATTTATTTGCTGGTGTTTTACATGGGCGTTACGGTATTTTCCTACCTGAATCTTGTGATAGAGAGACTTCCAAGTAAGGAAAATCTGGCAATAAGACATACATCATGCAAAAAATGTGGACATGAACAGATATGGAAGGATGTAATACCTATCTTTTCCAGAATAAGATATCAGAACAGATGTAGATATTGTGGTGAGGTATTATCAGCAAGAGAGCTTGTAATAGAGCTTTTTGGCGGTGTGTTTGCCGTATTATCATTTTTTGTGTACGGTATACATCCTTCATCTATATTTGTGTTTGCTGTTATATGTGATTTAATGCTTATCACTATGATAGATGCTGATACTCAGGAGATACCGCCTGTGCTTAATATCATCATGCTTGTTCTCGGTGTAGCTGGCATATGGCTTTTGCCGGGAGCAACTGTTGTAGAGAGGATAATAGGGCTTTTTGCTGTAAGTGTTCCTATGTTTGTACTCATGCTGTTTAATGGCTTTGGCGGTGGCGATGTAAAGCTTATGTTTGCATCGGGAATGTTGCTTGGCTGGAAGGGAAATCTGGCAGCATTTTTAATAGGCGTTATTGTAGGAGGAGTGTATGCGGTATACCTTTTGTTCAGTAAAAAGATGGGCAGAAAGGAATACTTTGCATTTGGACCATTTCTTTCATTTGGAATACTTGTATCTATGATTAACAA
>CAVELH010000118.1:0-7915 GCA_963616385.1 bacterium
CGGAAAGACGATGCGTGATGTGTATGAGGAGAGAACACCGTTATACGAAAAATACGCAGATATAATTGTGGACGCAGAAAATACAACTATTGAGGAATGTGTTGAGAAGATTATATCATATGTGAATCAGGAATAAATTGATATTTTAGACAGATACTACTTCTTATTATATGATAAGGAGTAGTTTTTTTATGGAAGAATATATGAAACGCTATGTGCGGACTGACCTTGCATTAGAGCTTAAGGATGATATTGACGATTGTGATTTGTCAGATGGAGTATCGATATATACGAGTGAGAGAGAAAACCTTGATATAAAAGAGACGATAATAGAGGTTACAAATAAAAAGGGCGAGAAGCTCCTTGGAAAGCCGATTGGAACATACATTACCTTAGAGAGCAATGAGTTAAGGGGCAGTGATGAGAGTATACATGAGCCATTTGTTGAGGTATTACATGAGCATTTGCATGAGATGATTAAGGATGCACGTAAGATTCTTGTGATTGGACTTGGAAACCGCGCGGTAACACCTGATGCGTTAGGACCATATGTTGTTGATAATTTATATATAACAAGACATTTGCTGTCAGAGGGTATAGTAAAAAATGTGAGAGAGCTAAGTGCTATAAGTCCGGGTGTCATGGCACAGACGGGAATAGAAACCCAGCTCATATTAAAATCATTATGCAAAGAAATTGAACCCGATGTAGTTATAGCTGTAGACGCTCTTGCGGCAAGAGAACCATCAAGACTTAATTCGACAATACAGATATGTGATACCGGAATCAGTCCGGGGGCAGGAGTTGGCAATAACAGGGGAAAAATAAATAAAGAAACACTTGGTGTTAAGGTGATTGCTATAGGTGTTCCTACGGTAATATCTGTACCAGCCATAGTTAATCAGTCAATAGAGGCAATGGTAAATGCGTTAATGAGCGAGGATAAAAATCACAGATTTGAGACAACTCTTACGGATGCAGAAAAATATGAGCTTGCCTGTGAGCTTGTCGAACCGGAGCTTGCATCAATGTTTGTCACACCAAAGAATATAGATGAGGCTGTAAAACGTGTAAGTTATACAATCTCTGAGGCTATTAACAGTTTTTTTGAATTATAAGAGCTGCCATGGCATATATTTTAATATGGACAGAATTAATAAAAAATCAGTTTATGTATATAGCGTTATTTTAATTGTAATAAGTATGTTTATCATCATAAAGACCGAGGTCGTGTCAAGATATGTTCTGACAGCCCTTGGAAGAGAGCTGCTGCCTACAGTTTCATTTGACAGTGAGATGGAGCATGGTACTTTGTGTGAGATATTTCCCATTTTCTCCATATATGAGGGAGAGCCGGAGGAGGATTTCTATGATGATGGCGGGTATCATGCATATGTATGGGACGATGGCGATGCAGACAGCAGCATGGCATTTGAGGAATATGCAACGCCATCTGATGCTACGCTTGTGGCAGGGGAGACAACTGAGAATGTATCTTCTGATGGTACAGCCATGGCATTTGGGGCAAATGGCTCTAATGGTATAACATACAGTATGGAACAGCTTAACAGCTATGATTTCCTTATATCTAACTGCTATACCGTAGCGAGCTCAACAAGTATAAATCCTGATGAATTAAATGCTGCGTCTCTGCTTTCCATGGATATGTCTGTTGATTTAACAGGTGATGATTATAAGGTTCTTATATATCACACGCATGGAAGTGAGGCGTATGCTGACAGCAGACCGGATGTGATAGAAGATACAGTTGTCGGTGTAGGGGACGAACTGACAAGAATATTGCAGGAGCAGTATGGTGTAAAGGTATACCATGACAGAACTGTTTATGACAAGATAGACGGAGTGTTGGACACTAACCATGCTTACGATATGTCGGCACAGGGAATAGATGCCATACTTGCCGAGTACCCATCTATAGAGGTTATCATAGATGTTCACCGTGACGGTGTGAAGGAGGATGTGTACCTTATGCGGGAGGTAAACGGAGTTCCCATGGCGCAGCTTATGTTCGTAAATGGAATAAGCCGGCTTAATAAGCATGGGGATGTTGAATATCTGTATAATCCGTACATACAGCAGAATCTTGCATTCAGTATGCAACTGCACCTTGCCGGAAAAGGCTTATATGGAGATTTATTCAGGAAAAATTACATAAGTGGTTACAGGTACAATATGCATAAAATGCCTAAAGGGGCGTTAGTTGAGGTGGGGGCTCAGACTAACACTGTCGCGGAGGCAAAGAATGCTATGGGACCTTTGGCTGAGACGATATATAAAGTGTTAAGTGGGAAGTAAAAATGTGTTTACAGCATAAAAAATCAATGCTAATATATAAATAAGATAGACAATTACTGAGAAAATAGGGAGGAAAATTTATGAAGAACAGAAAGTTAGTAAAAATAGCAATTCCAGTTGTGACAATAGCTATTGCAGTTGTAGTTTGTGCATTTAACATTAACAATAATAAAGCTGATTACAAGACAGATAATAAAACAGATAATATAACCTACGATGACACACTTGATTTAGATAAGGAAGTATATTCAGATTCAAAGGCTGATAGTACTGATAGTACAGATAGTTTTGACACACTTGATTTGCATAAGGAAGTATATTCAAATTCAAAAGCTGAGTAGTAAATATAAAGCAGTCGGTAAAATCAAATTAAGGAGCTTACATTTTATGATTAACGTGATGTTGATTTTTAAGAATGTTAGCTCCTTTTTGTTGTAATAATATATCAAGATATGATATACTTTTGACAAAGTGTAAAGTTGAGAGGAACGATAGATGGCACATTTAGATCAGAAGAAAATAAGGAATTTTTGTATAATAGCACATATAGACCACGGTAAATCAACACTTGCTGACCGTATAATAGAGAAAACGGGAACTCTTACAAGCAGAGAGATGCAGGATCAGGTTCTTGACAATATGGAGCTTGAGAGAGAAAGAGGTATAACTATTAAAGCACAGTCAGTCCGTATCGTGTATAAAGCCAATGACGGCGAGGAATATATATTTAATCTTATAGATACACCGGGACACGTTGACTTTAATTATGAGGTATCAAGAAGCCTTGCTGCGTGCGAGGGTGCGATTCTTGTAGTTGATGCTGCACAGGGTATAGAGGCACAGACACTTGCCAATGTATATCTTGCTGTAGACCATAATCTTGATGTCATGCCGGTAATTAATAAGATTGACCTCCCATCAGCAGATCCGGAGCGTGTTATAAATGAGATTGAGGATGTTATTGGCTTAGAGGCACACGACGCACCTCTTATCTCAGCTAAGAATGGTATAAATATAGAGCAGGTTTTAGAGCAGATAGTTACCAAGATACCGGCACCAGATGGAGATGCCGAGGCACCTCTTAAGGCTCTTATATTTGACAGTCTGTATGATGCATATAAGGGAGTAATTATATTCTGCCGTGTATTTGACGGAGTGGTAACGAAGGGAACAAAGATAAGAATGATGGCTACTGGTGCTGAGGCAGAGGTAGTACAGGTTGGAATATTTGGAGCAGGACAGTTTATCCCTTGTGATGAGTTGTCTGCCGGAATGGTTGGCTATATAACTGCCAGCCTTAAGAATGTTAAGGATACAACTGTTGGTGACACTGTAACGGATGCTGACAATCCATGTAGTGAGGCACTTCCGGGTTACAAAAAGGTTAATCCTATGGTGTATTGTGGACTTTATCCAGCGGATGGAGCTAAATACCCTGATTTAAGAGATGCATTAGAAAAGCTACAGTTAAATGACGCTTCTCTTAGCTATGAGCCTGAGACATCTGTTGCTCTCGGCTTTGGATTCAGATGTGGTTTCCTCGGACTTCTTCATCTTGAGATTATTCAGGAGAGACTTGAGCGTGAATACAATCTTGACCTTGTTACAACTGCACCGGGCGTTATATATAAGGTTCATAAGACAGACGGAGAGGTTATCGAGCTTACAAACCCATCTAATCTTCCAGATCCGTCATATATAGAATATATGGAAGAACCGTTTGTATCAGCAGAGATTATGGTTACGACAGATTATGTCGGTGCTATAATGCAGCTCTGTCAGGAGAGAAGAGGCGTATATAAAAGTATGGAGTATATGGAGACAACCAGAGCGCTCCTTAAGTATGACCTTCCTTTAAATGAGATAATATATGATTTCTTTGACGCGTTGAAATCACGTTCAAGAGGATATGCGTCCTTTGACTATGAGTTTAAGGGCTATGTACGCTCAGACCTTGTGAAGCTCGATATCCTTATCAATAAGGAGGAGGTAGATGCATTGTCATTTATTCTCCACAAGGACACAGCATACGAGCGTGGAAGAAAGATGTGTGAGAAGCTTAAGGAAGAGATTCCAAGACATTTGTTTGAGATACCTATACAGGCTGCAATAGGAAGCAAGGTAATAGCAAGAGAGACAGTCAAGGCTATGCGAAAGGATGTCCTTGCCAAATGCTATGGCGGTGATATAAGCAGAAAGCGTAAGCTTCTTGAGAAGCAAAAAGAGGGTAAGAAGAGAATGCGTCAGGTTGGTAACGTAGAGATACCACAGAAAGCATTTATGAGTGTGTTAAAGTTAGATGAGGAGTAGGATTTACTTATGAAAAGATATGTGAGTTTGTATGTTCATATACCATTTTGTGCTGTGAAATGCAAATACTGTGATTTCCTGTCATTTGATGGTGAGAGCTATGGAACAATGCTCAGATATGTAGATTGTCTGTGTCAGGAGATAAAGATGTATGAGCCTGTCGCAAATGACTGTGTTGTAAGAAGTATATTTATAGGTGGGGGAACACCATCTTTATTAGATGAGTCTCTTATAACTAATATAATGGCATTTATAAGAAAGACATTTAAGCTTGAGAAGAATGTCGAGGTAACAATAGAGGCAAATCCCGGTACACTTAGACATCAGAAGCTTAATGGATATAAGGCTGCCGGAATTAATCGTATCAGCATAGGACTACAGTCTGCTGATGATGATATGCTAAAAAAGCTTGGAAGGCTTCATAATTTTGACCAGTTTGTGGCAAGCTATAAAGCAGCAAGAAGAGCCGGATTTAACAATATCAATATAGATATAATGTCAGGACTTCCAGGACAGACTATACATTCATATGTAGATACACTGTCCAGAGTAATTGCATTTCAGCCTGAGCATATATCCTCGTATTCGTTGTCTATAGAGGAGGGAACACCATTTGCAAATGATCCTGCAATTCTTGAATCCCTTCCTACAGAGATGATTGACAGGAAGATGTATGAGATAACCAAGCAGCTTCTTGCGGCACACGGATATGACAGATATGAGATATCTAATTATTCACGTCCGGGTTATGAGTGTAAGCACAACATGGTTTATTGGACAGGCGGAGAGTATATAGGCTTTGGAATAGGTGCGGCCTCATATTTTCAGGGCAAGCGTTTTAGTAATATGAGAGATATATTCGGCTATATTAATCTCATGGAGGACACAGCCGAGAAGTTCGTGACGACAGACAGCATGGAAATGCTTTACAATGATGTAACGAGAAAGCTTCGTGAGAATGTAACAACCATATATATTGATTCGCGCATGGAGGAGTTTATGTTCCTTGGACTTAGGATGATGTGTGGAATCAGCCGCATGGATTTTGAGGAACGCTTCAAGAAGGACATATATGAGGTATACGGACCGGTTTTAAATAAATATATAGACCAGGGATTTATGGGAACTGAGGGAGACAGAATATTCCTTACAGATGCGGGAATAGATGTAAGTAATGTAATTCTTGCAGATTTTCTTCTCGATAAATAATTAATTTTATCATTTTTGATAGATATTTTTTAAATCAATAAGTATCATTTGTTTATCTGTGCAATCACAAGCTCAAATGATACTTTTGATTTTTATATCATATTATTTCAGATATATAAATGTACATACTTTTTCACAAAAAATCCACAAAAATATGCGAAAAAACCTTGACAAATACAATATCTAGTGATAGATTAGCAAATAGAGATTAGCACTCGAAGTAAATGAGTGCTAATAAAGGAAAGGATGATGAGATGGAACTAGATGATCGTAAGATGAAAATTCTTCGAGCCATAGTGTCCAACTATCTTGAAACCGGAGAGCCGGTAGGTTCGCGAACCATTTCTAAGTACACCGATTTGAATCTAAGTTCGGCTACTATCAGAAATGAGATGGCGGATTTGGAAGAGATGGGCTATATAATACAGCCACATACTTCGGCAGGACGTATTCCGACAGATGCCGGTTACCGTTTCTATGTTGACAGGCTGATGGAAGAAAAGGAAGAGGTTGAAGAGGTCAAGGGTTCACTTCTTGAACGTGTTGACAGAATGGAGCTTCTTCTTAAGCAGGTTGCGAAGGTTCTTGCATATAATACTAATTATGCAACGATGGTAACTGCACCTAATTACAATAAGACAGTTAAATTTATTCAGCTTTCCCTTGTTGATGAGAATAATCTTCTTGCCGTCATAGTAGTTGATGGTAACATAATAAAGAATCAGATGATAAGGGTTGACGTTGCTCTTGATAATGAGGATGTTCTTAAGTTTAACATTTTGCTTAACACCTTCCTACAGGGAGCTAGCTTAGAGGATATCAACCTTGAGATGATTCAGGAGATGAGAAAGCAGGCTGGGGAATATGGAAATATATTAGACCAGATATTCCAAGGCATAACAGAGGCAATTCATGAGGCCAAGGAGCTTGAGATATACACAAGCGGTGCTACTAATATTTTGAAGTATCCAGAGCTTGGAGATATAAGCAAGACGAGTGAACTGCTAGAGAAATTTGAAGATAAGAGTGAGCTGTCGCATATGCTTGAGGAGACAGTAAACAGAGATGACAATGGTTCTGATAACGGCATACAGGTATATATAGGAGATGAAACTCAGGTTCAGAACATGAAGGATTGCTCTCTTGTAACAGCAACATATCAGATGCCTGAGGGAGCAAAGGGAACTATAGGAATTATAGGACCTAAGAGAATGGATTACAAAAAGGTAGTCAGCACATTAAAGAATTTAACCATAGAATTGGATGAAATATTTAAGAAAGGCAAAGGGGTGAATGACGATGGCCGAAACTAAAAAGAAACAGGTTGACAATACTAAGAAGGAAGAAACTGTAGAGGAAGTAAAAGCAGTTGATGAGCCTGTACAGGAAGGAACAGATGTAAAGATTGACGAGGTAGAAGAGGTCAAGGAAGGTGATACCGAAGCCTGTGAAGCTGCAAAGCCAAAGCCGGTTCCGAAGGGAAGCCGAAGAGGAAGCAAAGCCCTTATGCTTGAGCTTGAGAGAACTAAGGAATTGGCACAGGGCAATGAAGAAAAATACAAGAGACTTCTTGCAGAGTTTGAGAATGCAAGACAGAGAAATGAGAAAGAGTCCAAGAAGATGTATGACATCGGTGCCAAGGATGTGCTTGAGAAGTTACTTGCAGTTGTAGATAACTTTGAGAGAGCACTTGCAAGTGTTCCTGAGGAGGATAAGACAAGACCGTTTGAGGAGGGTATCGATAAGATATATCGCCAGATGATGGTTACGCTTGAAGGAATTGGCGTTAAGCCGATGAATGCAGAAGGTACACAGTTTGATCCTGAGCTCCACAACGCAGTTATTCATGTTGATGATGAGAACCTTGGAGAGAATGTGGTAGCCGAGGAGATGCAGAAGGGATATATGTATAAGGATCAGGTATTACGCCATAGCATGGTTAAGGTAGCTAACTAGCCTGAAACTTATTAAATAAAATAACATATCAAATTAATTTAAGAATTTATTAAAATGGAGGAATCTAATATGGGTAAGATTATAGGTATTGACTTAGGTACAACAAATTCATGTGTAGCAGTTA
>CAVELH010000119.1:0-6955 GCA_963616385.1 bacterium
AGATATATATAATCGTGCTAAGAAGCTTCATATTGAAACTGACGTAAGAAGAGTAGTATTTATAATAGAGACTAAGAATGAGAAGGACACTAATGCACTTGAGACAGTTAGAACTCTGTTTTCAAGCAAGACAAAGGATTTCATAACTGCTGTTGACGAGAAGAATATCATTCTTGTCAAGGAGGTTAAGCCTAACGAGGCATATGAGGATATGAACAAGACTGCCAAGGTTATAGTTGATATGCTCAATACCGAGGCTATGTCATCTGTGAATGTGGCTTATGGAACAATTGTTAATGAGATTAAAGAAGTATCCAGATCTTACAAGGAAGCTAAGCTTGCCCTTGATGTTGGCAAGATATTCTATAGTGACAGAAATATAATAGCATACAGCAATTTAGGCATAGGCAGACTTATATATCAGCTTCCTATACCTCTATGTAAGATGTTTATCAAGGAGATATTTGATGGCAAGTCTCCTGATGAGTTTGACGAAGAGACAATAACAACTATCAATAAGTTCTTTGAGAACAGCCTTAACGTTTCAGAGACTTCAAGACAACTGTACATACACAGAAATACATTGGTTTACAGACTTGATAAGCTCCAGAAATGCACAGGCCTTGATTTAAGAGTATTTGAGGATGCTATTACATTTAAGATAGCACTTATGGTAGTGAAGTATATGAAGTATATGGAGACTTTAGAATACTAAACAGGAGAATTACAGGTATGATATCGTTAGAGAATGTAAAATACAAATATCCTGCGAGTAAAACATATGCCCTTAATGATATTAATTTTAAGATTGAGGATGGGGAATTTGTTTTTATCGTTGGAACGAGTGGTTCAGGAAAGACATCACTTATCAAGCTTTTGCTTAAGGAGATGGAGCCTACTTCAGGTAAGATTACTGTTGCAGATATAGATTACAGTAAGCTTAAGAGAAGAAATATTCCTAAGGTTCGTAGAAGAATAGGCGTTGTGTTCCAGAACTTCCGTCTGCTTAAGGACAGAACAATTTATGAGAATGTTGCATTTGCACAGAGAGTTATTGAGACACCTACAAGATATATCAGACGTCAGGTTCCTGCAATGCTTACATTGGTAGGACTTGCTGACAAGTACAAATCATATCCAAAGCAGTTATCAGGTGGTGAGCAGCAGAGAGTTGCACTTGCAAGAGCACTTGTCAATAAGCCGGAGATTCTTCTTGCTGATGAGCCTACAGGTAACCTTGATCCTAAGAATTCATGGGAGATTATGAGACTGCTTGAGGATATCAATAAAAAGGGAACTACCGTTGTAGTTGTAACCCATAACAAAGAGATTGTTAATATGATGCAGAAGAGAGTTATCACCCTCAAGAAGGGAC
This sequence comes from bacterium, assembly GCA_963616385.1. Lineage (GTDB taxonomy): Bacteria > Bacillota > Clostridia > Lachnospirales > Lachnospiraceae > Coprococcus_C. The sequence continues at coordinate 1,376 of CAVELH010000119.1, forward strand.
AGATAATTAGCGATGAACAAAAGGGTGGTTATATAGATGAGGATTAGTTCGTTATTTTATAGTATTAAGCAGGGCTTGAAGAATATAAGACGTAATCTTCTGTTCTCATTAGCATCAGTGGGAACGATTGTGTCTTGTCTGTTCCTGTTTGGTATATTTTATTGTATCATAGTTAATTTTAGGGCAGCTATGACTGATATTGAGAATACGGTAACTATTTCAGTATTCTTTGATAAGGGAATAAGTGATGACAACATAAGCCTTATCGGTGAGCAGATACGTCTCCGCAAGGAGGTCAATACGCTGGATTTCATTTCTGCTGACCAGGCATGGGAGCAGTATGCTAAGAAAAAATACGAGGACTATGATGCGGCTATGGCAGCATTTGCAGGTGATAACCCACTTAAGGATAGTGCATCATATAAGATAACCTTGAAGGATCTTAATAATCAGGCAGAGTTTGTTCAATATCTGAAGGATTTGCAGGGCGTTCGTAAGGTTCTCACCTCAGAGGTTACCGCAGATGGTATCGCTGCACTTAACAGCGTTGTAACTTACGCATCTATAGGAATTATAGTCATATTGCTTTTGGTATCTATATTCCTTATCAGCAATACAATTACTATAGGTATTACAGTACGAAAAGAAGAGATTGCAATTATGAAACTCATAGGTGCGACAAACTTCTTCGTAAGAGCGCCGTTCATTGTAGAAGGTGTAGTAATTGGTCTGGTAGGTTCATTGATTCCGCTTGGTCTTGTATATTATTTATACGACCATATAGTACAGTATATTATAGGTAGATATTCTGTTGTACAAAGCTTATTTGCATTTGTGCCAATTAAGGATTTATTTGCCGTTTTAATACCAGTCTCAGCCGGAATAGGTATAGGACTTGGTCTTATTGGTAGTTTGTTGACAACGAGAAAGCACCTTAAGGTATAAGGAGGAGTTAGTATGAAGAAGTTTTTAAGAGCCGTCGTTGCATTTTGCGCAATAGGTTCTATGTGTATTAATGTTCAGGCAACTTCTATATCTGATTTGCAGGATCAAAAGAAGGATGCAGAGGACAAGAAGGCAGAGGCAGAAAGCTTAGTAAATCAGTTGCAGACAGAACAGAATAATATCATTGCTGCCATAACTGAGCTCGATGCACAGGTGGCAGAATATAACACACAGATAGAGAATCTGGAGATTCAGAAGGCCGACTTAGAGGTTGAGATAGAGCAGACACAGATTGACCTTGCTGATGCACAGCAGAAGGAAGAGGAACAGTATGAGGCTATGAAGCTTCACATTCAGTATTCTTACGAGAATGGTGATGTAGGTTACCTTGATACGTTATTTACAAGCACAGATGTTTCAGACATGGTTAATGATGCAGAGTATGCTGACCAGATTTATAACTATGACTCTAATATGCTTGGAGAGCTTATGGAGACAAAGCAGACAATAGCGGACAAGCAGGCTCAGCTTGAGACTGACCTCGAGGATGTAAAGAGCATTGAGGAAGAGGTTCAGGAAAATAAGGATGCTGTTGAGATTATGATAGCTGGTAAACAGACTCAGGTTGCCAATTACGAGAATTCTATTGAGAATCAGCAGGCTTATATAGCACAGATGGAAGCTGATATGGCAGCACTTGATGAGCAGATTGCGGCAGCCGAGAGGGAACAGGCAGAGAGAGAAAAGGCCGCAGCCGCAGCCGGACAGCAGGTTCCTAATTATTATACAGGTGGAACTTTCCAGTGGCCAGTTTCGTCAGGCGGAACAATTACTTCTTACTTTGGACCAAGACAAAGTCCGGGAGGTATAGGTTCAACTAATCATATGGGACTTGATATAGCGTGCCCTACAGGTACTCCTATTCTTGCCTGTGAGGCAGGTACCGTTATTGCAGCATCTTACTCAGGTTCTATGGGTAATTATGTAACTATTGCACATGGTAACGGAGTGACAACTACATATATGCATAATTCATCTATTGCAGTTGCACCTGGACAGACAGTTGCAAGAGGACAGACTATAGCGTATGCGGGTAGTACTGGTAACTCGACAGGTTCTCATTGTCATCTCGGTGTGCGTGTAAATGGTTCATGGGTAGATCCTTTACCTTACTTATAATAAGTTAGGAGCTGTTGAAATTGAAAACAAAGAAAAGTATAGTGTTGATGTTATACATCGCCATGACTGTATTTGCTTTAACTGCATGCGGTCCATTTTCGGATAGTGAGAGCAAAAACAAGGACGAGAAGATAACTATAGAGACAGACACAGATGCCGCATCAGCACAGGCTGCTGATATATGGGATGATGAGTCTGTTGAGAATAAAATAAATGACATTAACGCACTTATAGACCAGTATTACTATTTTGATGTAGACCGTGATAAGCAGGAGGAGGCTTTATACGATGGTATAATGGCAGGTCTTGATGATCCGTATTCTGTTTATTATACACCGGATGAATATGCCGAGCTTATGGAGGATACATCGGGAGAGTATGTAGGAATTGGAGCTGTTGTAACTCAGAACTCAGATAAGCTTGTTTCTATTGTTCGTCCTATACCGGGCAGTCCTGCTGAGGAAGCTGGACTTATGGCAGAGGATATTGTAACAGAGGTTGACGGAACAGAAATTGTTGACCAAGAGCTTTCCCTAGTTGTTGATATGATTAGAGGAAAGGAAGGAACTGCGGCTCATATTAAGATATATCGTCCTAGCACTAAGGAGTATATGGAGTTTGATGTTGAGAGACGTGTTGTGGAGAATGTATCTGTATATTCAGAGATGCTTGACAATAATGTAGGTTACATTCAGGTACAGCAGTTCTATGACAATACTGCTGATGAATTTAAGTCAGCTCTTGATGATTTAGAAAGTCAGGGAGCAGAGGGCGTTATCGTTGATATGAGAGATAACCCTGGCGGACTTCTTACAGCGGTTGTTGATATGTGTGATTATCTTATGTATGGTGGCACTATAGTAACTACAAAGGACAAGAATGGCAATGTTATATCGGAGTATACAGCCACCGATGAACATTCTATAGATATTCCTATGGTTGTACTTACCAATGGCAACAGTGCCAGCGCAGCGGAGATTTTCTCCGGTGCCATGAAGGACACTGGTATTGCAAAGCTTGTTGGAACTACAACATATGGAAAGGGAATCGTTCAGTCAGTTATTCCGCTGTCAGACGGTTCTGCTGTAAAGATTACTGTAGCTAAGTATTTCACACCAAACGGAAATGATATCCATAAGAAGGGTATTGAACCTGATTATGAGGTTGAGCTTCCTGACGGAAGAACCAATGCTGTTAATCTTGACAGAGCAGATGACACTCAGTTAGATAAAGCTGAGGAAGTTATTGCAGAGATGATAAATAATTAGTATAATATACAGGAGCTTCGCCATTTGAGGCTCCTGTTTTTATCAATAATATTTTATTATAAATAACATGGCAATTTTTATTATCCATGAAGGGAGAGACACATGAAGAAGGAAATGATAATAGTGCTGGACTTTGGTGGACAGTACAATCAGTTGATTGCACGACGTGTCAGAGAGTGCAATGTATATGCAGAAGTGCATCCTTATACCATTTCCCTGGACAAGATTAAGGAAATGAACCCTAAGGGAATTATCTTCACAGGTGGACCTAACAGCGTGTATGGTGATGATTCTCCTCGCTATCAGAAGGAGATTTTTGAGCTTGGTATACCAATTCTTGGCATTTGCTATGGCTCACAGCTTATGGCATACAGCTTAGGTGGAAAGGTTGAGACCGCACCGGTAAGAGAGTACGGAAGAACAGAGGTTGATATAGACACATCAAGCGTTATCTTTGGCGGCGTGTCAGAGAAAACTATATGCTGGATGAGCCATACGGATTATATTTCACAGGCACCAGAAGGCTTTAAGGTAGTGGCAAGCACACCTGTATGCCCTGTGGCAGCTATGGAGTGCCCTGAGAAGAAATTCTATGCTACTCAGTTCCATCCTGAGGTTATGCACACACAGGAAGGTCAGCAGATGATTAAGAATTTCGTTTATGAGGTATGCGGTTGCTCAGGCGATTGGCGTATGGATTCATTTGTTGAGACTACAATAAAGGAAATTCGTGAGAAGGTAGGAAATGGACGTGTGCTTTGTGCTCTTTCCGGTGGTGTTGATTCATCAGTTGCAGCAGTTCTTCTCTCAAAGGCGGTAGGTAAGCAGCTTACATGTGTATTTGTAGACCATGGCCTTCTTCGTAAGAACGAGGGTGATGAGGTAGAGGCTGTATTTGGTCCCGATGGTCCATATGAGCTTAATTTCATCCGTGTAAATGCTCAGGAGCGTTATTACAAGAAGCTTGCAGGCGTGACAGAGCCAGAAGAAAAGCGTAAGATTATAGGTGAGGAATTCATCCGTGTATTTGAGGAGGAGGCAAAGAAGATTGGTGCCGTAGATTTCCTCGTACAGGGAACTATATATCCTGATGTTATCGAGTCAGGTCTTGGTAAATCAGCAGTTATCAAGAGCCACCACAATGTAGGCGGACTGCCTAAGCATGTTGATTTCAAGGAGATTATTGAGCCGCTCAGAATGTTATTTAAGGATGAGGTTCGCAAGGCTGGTCTTGAGCTTGGAATACCAGAGTATCTTGTATTCCGTCAGCCATTCCCAGGTCCCGGACTTGGCATCCGTATCATAGGTGAGGTTACAGCGGATAAGGTGCGTATTGTTCAGGATGCAGATTATATCTACCGTGAGGAGATTGCTAAGGCAGGTCTTGATAAGGGCCTTGGACAGTATTTTGCAGCACTCACCAACATGCGAAGCGTTGGCGTTATGGGTGACGAGAGAACCTATGATTATGCGATTGCCTTAAGAGCGGTGAATACGAGTGATTTCATGACAGCAGATTGCTCAGAGATTCCTTATGAGGTATTGCAGAGGGTTATGACAAGAATTATAAATGAGGTTAAGGGCGTCAACAGAGTAATGTATGATTTGACGAGTAAGCCACCTGGAACGATTGAGTTTGAATAGTAAACAGAGCCCCATAAATGGCGTAACTAAGCCGTTTGTGGGGCTTTTATCTTTTTTATGGGGATTATTTGGGGATATTGTGATGAAGATGGAAAAGGAATCTGATGATAAATCAGCAGAAAAATCAGCAGAAAAGTCAGCAGATAAAAAAACAGGGAAGGAATGGCGTTATCAAAAAGACATCAGCAGATTTTAGCTGTTATGGAGACTGGTATAGAATATAGTACGGAACAGGTGGCAGAAAAGATAGGTTTAAAAGGTCCAAGGACAAGACAATTATTAAACGAATTAGTGAATAAGGAGTTATTGGCTTGTATTGGAACAACTAAAAGAAGATATATTAAGCCTGTGGATTAAAAAAATTTCAGTCTTATTATTGCTAAATATGAAATGCTGATAGATGATGGCTTGCCGATAATAGATAGGTGGTGGATAAGTGACAAATTCGGAAAAGCTGTTGAGTTCTTTTTCGGAAAATTATTTTTATAAAGAACTTGTGTATGCAGATTTAAAATTTACTCCTATAGGTGGAACAGAAATAGAG
>CAVELH010000119.1:6965-7871 GCA_963616385.1 bacterium
GAAATAGAGTTAGCGGATTTGATAATAAATCTAGAAGATATTATTCTGGCGATTCAACTAAAGGAGCGGAATGAAAAGGATAGGACACAGGACAAAAATATAGAAGAGAAGTAGCTGAAAAAGAAATGCAAAAAAGCTAAAAAACAGATAAAGGATACGATTTCATATATTGCTAGTGAAAAAGTCTTTTTTATAAATGCTAGGGGAAAGAAAACAATAATTAATCTGAGTGCAGAGGTTGTTCCACTAGTGTTTTTTGAGAATAATAGTATTTCTGAATATGAACATTTACTTCGAAACCACACTAATGACGGCTTGTCAGTTAATTGTATGTCAATAGATGATTTCAAACTTATGTGCAAGCAGTTGTTGTCCCCAAGTGAAATCATTGAATATCTCAAGTGGAGGGAAGTGTTTTATAAGAATAATGGACCGATTAATTTGCTGATTACAGAAACTAATAACGGATTTGTTTTAAGTAAACCACAGAATAATGAAAATTTGGTACAGCAATATCTATATGAGAAGTATGGAGAAAATGCGATACACGAAGATAAATTGTATTATGAACTTTTTAGGCAATATGCATCAGTTTTATATGAGTATAAGGAAATGGAATCGGAAATTAATGGGTGTTACGAGGTAATAAAATTTTTGGCACATTTGTTCCGTGACGAAATTAAATGTTTTGTTGAAAGGACAGAAAAAGCACTTTTAATTGCAAAAACTAAGAAGTTTAATCTAGTAGGCACTCTGCGTAATGAACAGACAGAATATGCTATAGTATTTACAGCAACGGAGCAGGGGGAACAGATACCATCTGAAAAACTGTTACCTGTAGTTTTTGAAAAACAAAAAGTTCATACCTTATTGCAAGTAATAACATATTGGGTTAATGATAATGAG
>CAVELH010000120.1:0-619 GCA_963616385.1 bacterium
GCCATTAACTTTGAAACATCCAAAGCTTTTTAAAAAACTTGACAATTTACTATATCCATATTTCTTTATACTAAATGAAACATTATTCTGTTTTAATACTTTATTTAATTGACCTATATTACATTCATTTTTCTTGCATGACTTTAATATCATTGTTATTTGTTCTTTTATTTCTTCTTTAGATACTGTCTCATCCTTTATATTAACGTAATTCTGATGTCCATTAGATGTCAATTCAAAATTTTTAAATGCCTCACTTACAAATGTAGTCAACTTAGAATAACCATAATTTCTTACATCAAAATCAGGATACCTATTTTGCAATCTGCTTCCGATTTCTCCTAAATGTGTCTTTTTACCTTTATCTGAGTTGGCATCTATAATATCATATATTGCTTTTTGAATTAACTTAATATCGGTTATACTTGATATATTAATATTTTCTGATTTTTCATCATCCGTTTCTGTGGCATAAAAGTCTGCCTCATTTATATGTATATCATCTGCTGCCACATTTTCCTCTTTATATAAAGAGTCCAACATCTTAAAACTGGTACATGAATTCACAAAAGCCTCAGGAGTTTTATTTTCGCCCATTCCTATGACAATTTTCCCAGAC
>CAVELH010000120.1:655-7810 GCA_963616385.1 bacterium
CCCAGACTCCCTTAATCGTGTAGCAAGCCTTGTAAAATCACTATCACTTGATACAAGACAAAAACCTTCTATATTGCCTGTGTAAAGCAAATCCATTGCATCTATTATCATAGCTGAATCTGTCGCATTTTTTCCTGTTGTATATGCATATTGCTGGATAGGTACTATAGAATATTTGAGCATTAAATCTCTATTCCAGCCATTTACATTTCGTGTCCAATCCCCATATATTCTCCTAACCGTAACCAGACCTATATTAGATAACTCATCAAATATAACATCAATATATTTAGACGATATATTATCTGAATCTATAAGCAGCGCATATCTTTTTTCTTCACTCAACACTTATTCCCCCTCATCTATCACAATCCCATACTTCTCAAGGTCAACCTTGCCATCTACAGTCTCTACCCCTTCTTCAAGAAGCAGCCTTGCCTGAACTCCTGAACCTCCAAAAGCAAACTCTCCAGCCAATTCTCCCTTTGAATTGACGACACGGTGACATGGTATTACCCCCGGTTCGGGATTTTTATGCAGCGCATTTCCTACTGCCCTTGACATCTTTTTGTTACCTGCCAACTCTGCAACCTGTCCATATGTAGCTACCTTTCCCTTGGGAATCTTCTTCACAGCCTCGTAAATTCTCTTCGTAGGACTATCTGTGATTATCTCATAGCTTTCAGATATCATCCTCTTAATATCCTCATCTGGTATAGTTCCATCTATTATAACTGTGTTCCAATGCTCCTTATTCTGATGCCACCCAGGTATAACCGACTCATATGCATTTCTCCAGAAATCTCTCCACTCCGGATTGACCTTTATATTAATATTCAGATAACCATCTCTCATATATGTCCACAGAAATGCTTTTTTACTTCCCTTAACTCTTACAAGCTGCCAGTTGGTATCGCGAAACGGAGCTTCAGTGTAGGTAGAAGGAAATGACATTCCAATGCTGAGTATATCCTCTCTTGTCATCATATGATTTATTCCTCCGAGCTATATTTTCCTCTTAAATCATTTTAACAGCTCCTCATAGATTTCACAATCCCATTGCTTAAATACATCAAACACAACTCTTTCAATAGTTTCATTTTTCTGAAGAAAATCAGTAACAGTCTCCACCGCTATCTTTGCCGCCTCCCTCTCAGGGAAATGAAATTCTCCAGTCGATATACAGCAAAATGCTATACTCTTAAGTCCCTTATCTGCTGCGAGGGTAAGACAAGACCTGTAACAGTCTGCAAGCCTTTTGCAATGCTCCTCACTAAGCCTGCCATACACAATCGGACCTACTGTGTGAATTACATACCTGCATGGCAGCTTATAGGCATTTGTCAGGGTTGCAGTACCGACGCCCTCCTCATAATCATTTCCGTACTTTATTCTTCTCCTGTTCATTATATGATTACATTCTTCCCGAAGCTGCATACCAGCCGCACTGTGAATAGCGTTATCTATACATCTGTGACATGGCACAAAGCAGCCGAGCAATCCGGAATTTGCCGCATTTACGATTGCATCTATTGAGAGACTTGTTATATCACCCTGCCATACGGAAATTCTATCCGCACAAGAAATCGTACTCCCGTACTGCTCCTTTACAGTTTTTATATCAGAAACATCAGTTATTTTCTTAGCTAAAAGCTCACTGTCCAGATACTCATCCTGTGCCTTTAACATATCTTCTGATATAGTCCTTGGCATACGGACATTCATAAGCGAGCGCACCAGCTGTTTTTTCTCATTTTCGTCATTAGGGAGCTCTATATTCCTATATGTCAAATCATCAACCAATAGTTTCAAAAATGTATCTGTCCTGTTCATTTATAACGCCTCCACATCATTAATAACACTTCGTATATCATCCTCAATGCAAATAGATTTACGCTTTATCTCATCAGGCACATAGGTCTCATTCATATTAATGCAGGCATATGTTATATTGTCATTTCGTGCGGTCATCTGCCAGAAGGGATATTTTATAATGCCCGGAGTATTATATCCAACCCCAAGCTCAAGGAGTAAAGTATTCACATTTCTATGTCTCCTTAAGAAAAGCTCATATCGTTCAGATGCCCTATACCAGCCCTCATCCTGCACAAATGTACTGTCTGCACGAAGATTCATACTCATAGGCTTGCCGCATTTCGGGCAATGTGGTATCAATTCAGTTGAAATTTTCATCCTGACACTGCCATCAATCGAAAAATGCCCAGGGTTTATCCCCTGTGAAATGAGCATTTTGGTAACAAGTGCCTCATTGTCATATGTGTATTCATGGCAGGGCTCACTGCATTGCAGCAAACCATAGTCTCCCTGCGTATAGTAAAGTCTTTTCTTATCAAAGCCAGCTTTCTGAAAGCAATGGTCAACATTGGTCGTGACAACAAAATAATCCTTATCACATACAAGTGACAATAGCTTGTCATATACATCAAATGGTGCATCCATATAACGATTAATATAGATGTATCTGCTCCAGTATGCCCAGTATTCCTCCAATGTATAAAATGGATAAAAGCCGCCTGAATACATATCCCGAAAATGATATTTATCCGCAAAGTCGGCAAAATACTGTTCAAATCTCAATCCGCTGTAGGTAAATCCGGCAGCAGTGGAAAGTCCCGCACCAGCACCTATTATCACCGCATCCGCATTGTCTATCTGCTCTTTTAATTTATATATTTTATTGTCATAACTATTATTTGATAATCTGCTCATAACATAACACCTCTGCTTCATATATTCTGTACCTATATGATAACAGTGCATACCCCAGCTATAAAGTACGCACTTTTTTGTGGGTTAGTTACCTTCCGGTTACCATGTCAAAGCTACCTGTATTCCACAACCTCTTCCATATCCTTTCTAGGTCTTTTCGCAGGTGCTTCATCGGCATAGCCAAGAGCGATTGCACTAACCAACTGATACTTAGTTCCAATAAAATCCACCAGCTCTGTGTAGGCGAAACAGGTATTTGCAATCCAGAGCGAGCCAACGCCAAGCTCACAAGCCCTGATAAGCATATTCTGTATAGAAGCACCTATAGAAAGAGTGTCACATATCTCTGATATACGCTCATCCGTATCTATATTTTCATAAGGAGTGCGTCCGTTAGTATTAAGCACCGCTACTATAACTGGAGCTTCTCTCATTATTCTCAATGTATTCCATGCATCAGGAAGTGCAAATGCTGACTCAGGAAGCAGCGCATCTCCTGATTGTTCTCTGTTAAGTCCTTTCTCCATTGCCATAATTAGCTTGTCCTTTTCACTTCCACTATAGACAATGTATTTCCATGGCTGTCTGTTCTTGGCAGATGGTGCTAAGACTGCCGCTGAAAGGATATCATCTATCACCCTTCTGTCAGGCATTATATCCTTATATTTTCTTATGCTTCTTCTATCTCTTATACAATCAATACCACTTTTAGTCATTTGTTCTTCTCCTTATATACAGTTCCCCACTCAAACATGGCATCCAAAACGGGCTTAAGGCTATATCCCGTCTCTGTCAGTGTATACTCAACTCTCGGCGGAACCTCCGCATACACCTTTCTGGTTAGCAGGCCACTCTCCTCCATAGAGCGGAGATTAGCGGTAAGCACCTTCTGTGATACACTTCCTATAGATTTCTTCAGCTCACCAAATCTCTTTGTTCCGTCAAGCAAATCACGTATAATAAGTACCTTCCATCTGTCACTTATAAGCATCAGGGTTGTCTCAACCGGACAAGCCGGCAAAATTTTTTCCATAATCAAAGCCTCATTTCTTCGTAATAGTTTCCAAATGGTAACTACAGCACAAAAAAGTGCTTACTTTACCTTTCTTCCATACAGTCATATTATAATCTTGCAAACGCGAAATAACAAGTTGCAAAAAAATAATTTTATAACGGAGGTAATTAATATGAAAATCGCAGTAATTTGTGCAAATGGAAAAGAAGGACAGTTAATAGTTAAAGAGGCTTTGAACAGAAACCTTGATGTGACAGCAGTTGTTCGTGGTGAAAACAAGTCAGAAGCCACAAATGTAATTTCTAAAGACTTATTTGACCTTACCAGTGATGACCTTGCAGGCTTTGATGTTGTAATCGATGCATTTGGTGCATGGACACCTGACGCTCTCCCACAGCATAGCACCTCTCTTAAGCATCTGTGTGACCTTCTCAGCAACACACCTGCAAGACTTCTAGTTGTCGGAGGTGCAGGAAGTCTGTATGTAAATCCAGAGCATACTGTTCAGGTAATGGACGGAGCTGATTTCCCTAATATATTCAAGCCTCTGGCATCTAATATGGGAAAAGCCTTAGATGAGTTAAGAAACAGAGCTGATGTAAAGTGGACATATATAAGCCCTGCCGGAGACTTTCAGGCAGATGGCGAAAGAACAGGCAAGTATATTTTAGGCGGCGAGGAGCTTATACTCAATTCTAAGGGTGAAAGTGTAATAAGCTACGCTGATTATGCAATAGCTATGCTTGATGAGGCAACAACAGGAAATCATATTAACCAGAGAATTTCTGTAGTTGCAGAATAGCAAGCTGATATATTTATAGTTTAATACAGTATAATAAAAATAATAGGGAGCTTTTCTCAGTCTAGGAAAAGCTCCCTATTTTCTAAAATCCTAAATCCTCGTAATCCTCTGGCAGGAATCTGTGATATATTATATGACACCCCTCATCCTTGAAACAGTAAAAATATCTGTCCCCAGAATCAGAGAATTTAATTAATATATCAAATTCGCCATTATCAACATTGTCAATTATACAGCCCTCATCCTCATTTTTAAACAGCTCTATAATCTGCTGCATGGTAGTTCCGTGTCTGCCGACAAGGTCAACCAACTTCTGTATAAATTTATTACCCTCTTTGTTATTATGCACATACTCTGAGGCAAGCTCTGACATAGTAAAGCAAAACCTGTCACCCTTATTAGTTATGCCTACATCCCCGTACTTTTCACTCATGTACTCAGGAAACTCTGACAATAAGCCTTTCATTCTCTCGGTTGTCGCATTAGTCTCATCAAAAAAATGTCTCAGCGAGCTTAACGGATAATATAACCGCACAGATTCTTTTCTATATCCAAGCTTCGCCTGCTCCTCAAGCATTATATCTACTATGTTACTCTCAAGCTTTTCATATGCTTTAATAAATGAACCGCTTACATCTGACACACCAATATACCTCCACAATCATTTTACAAATTAACGATAATTATACCGACAAAACAATATCACATTATAATAAATATGTCCACATTACACCAGCCTATAATTATCCGGCATTTGACTTTAGCCGCTATATTTGCTAAACTTTATTACATTATACTTGTTAGATGACTTCACCATATAAATAATAACGAACAGGGCAATTACATGAAAAAAACTTTCAACGCAAAATTACATATTTCTCGTCAAGTTTTATGGTGTATAACACTTATTCTTTTAACCATAATTGAAATATTTTTACTTATTGCTATTTCGCAGATTCCACGCTCAGCAATCAGGGATAATACCAGAGACTCTGCACATTATTTTTTACAAAAAGATGTATTTTATAATATATCTGATTTAGATACTGCCTCACGCATTGACCACTACGCAGATGCAATACTTATAAATATTTTATATAACTATGATAGTAATACCCCTCTTTCCTCAACACTGAAAGCAGCATATTACCATTCAGATAATTACAACGAAAATGAGAACCTGCTCACAGCCGTGTCAGACAATGTTGACCCTACATATGAATATTCACGCTATTGGCATGGTTCCACAATATTAATCAAACCTCTGCTCACTATATTAAACATAAAGCAAATATATATATTATTTGCACTATTGCTTATAGCACTTACTATTGTAGTATTAATATCGCTATACCGCAATGGATATAAGGCGTGTATGATTTCATTTCTTATTGCGCTGATAGCTATATCACCTTGGTATATTCCAATGAGTTTGGAATATATATGGTGTTTTCTCATCATGCTTATTTCCGTGTTGATTATGCTGTATCTATATAACAATCATAGCCGGGTGGCTCCTATATTTTTCCTAATCATAGGAAATGTTACCGCTTACTTTGATTTTCTTACAACCGAGACCTTAACCCTCTTAGCTCCACTATCAATTCTGATTATTATCATGTACGAAAATAATAAGCTTAAGAATTTTAAAGAAGGAATTAAAGTAATAATCTGGCGTTCCCTTGCATGGGGTATAGGTTACATTTCGTCATGGATTATAAAATGGACCATATCATCTGTTGTGCTCCACAAGAATGTATTTTCAGAAGCGTTATCTTCTGCATCCTCACGAATATATGGCAATGCTGACAATCTGACAGGGATTAATTTATCTATACATGCATTAACAAGAAATATTTCCTGTCTCATTCCATTTAACTTTATAACAAAATACAGTTATATGTATGCCATTTTAAGTTTTATAGTCATTCTTATGATATATTATTTGTTCAGAAAAATTAAAAACAAGAATTTTTTACCTGGACTTTTTGCAATAATTTATTGTGTTCCTTACATAAGGTATATTACACTTGCAAACCATTCCTTTATACATTATTTCTTTACATATAGGGCACAGTTTGCAAGTGTGTTTTGCCTGTGTATTATATTTTATTATGGAACAGACAGAAAGATTGTATCAAAAGTCCTTCCATTTATCTCTGATTCTCATAATCCTTCACGTTAGAGCAATACTTCTTAGCAGTTTCCTCACTTATTTTACGCTCACGGACAAGTCTCTTCAAATCAGAATTTAATGTATGCATTCCAAATGTGGCACCAGCCTGTAAAGACGAAGTAATCTGATGTGTCTTATTATCACGAATCTGGTTTGCTATCGCATCAGTATTTATAAGCACCTCAGTTGCAATAGTCATGCCTGAGCCATCCTGAAGCGGTACCAGCTGCTGGGTTACAATACCTTTAAGAACATTTGCAAGCTGCGTACGAGCCTGTGATTGTCCATGTGACGGATACGAATCTATAATTCTTTCGATAGTCTGTGCAGTACTTGTAGTATGAAGTGTTGATAACACCAGATGTCCAGTTTCCGCTGCTGTAATTGCAGCACTAATGGTCTCAAAATCTCTCATCTCACCAACAAGGATTA
>CAVELH010000121.1:0-7802 GCA_963616385.1 bacterium
ATGCTCATAACCGTACACAGTGCAAAAAGTACAGTTACAATCAAATGTACAAATCTCTCATGTGCAAAAAATGCTATCTGGACAAGATGCTTTTTCGCTTCCTTTTCCCAATCCACATCCTCTTTTTCAAGAAGTTCATCTATATACTGTAGATATAAGGTTATTCGCCTTTTCATAAGTACCGCCTCCAATTATATTTATATATATTTTATACTTCTTATCTGCCACATTTTCAATGCCCTATTTCACATTCTTTCCATAAATATGTCATAGTAATAGATTTTATTTTATGTTATAATTAGCTCGTTTGTAACATATATCTAAGTTTAAATATATAACGGAGGATAAAATGTCAGATAATAATATAAATAACAACGATACCAAAAACAATGATACCGAAAATGAGAATAACAAGAATAATCATAATGATGAATACGAAAATTACTGCTATCTTTGCAGACGTCCTGAGTCAGTGGCAGGTCCTTTTATAACACTGCCTAACAATATACATATCTGTAATGACTGTATGCAAAAGAGCTTTGATTCATTTAACTCTAATGCAATGCAGTTTATAGATTTGTCTAAGATGCCTAATATTAATATGTCTCAGTTTATGCCTTTTGATGATATACCAACATCACAGAAGGTTAAGAAAAAGAAGAAAAAAGAGGAAAAGAAGGAGGACGAGCTTCCTCTTACTATGGAGAATATTCCAGCGCCTCACAAGATTAAGGCTATGTTAGACGAGTATGTGGTAGGTCAGGAATACGCCAAAAAGGCTATTTCCGTTGCAGTTTACAACCACTATAAGCGTGTTATCACCAACACCATGGATGACATTGAAATTGAGAAGTCTAATATGCTTATGTTAGGACCTACAGGTTGCGGTAAGACATACCTTGTAAAAACCATAGCAAGGCTCTTAAATGTTCCCCTTGCAATAACAGATGCCACCACCTTAACCGAGGCAGGCTACATAGGTGATGATGTAGAGAGTATACTCTCTAAGCTTCTCGCAGTTGCAGACAATGACGTAGAAAAAGCAGAACGCGGAATTGTATTTATAGATGAGATTGATAAGATTGCCAAGAAAAAGGAAACTCACAGCAGAGATGTAAGCGGTGAATCCGTACAGCAGGGCTTACTTAAGATTCTTGAGGGTGCAGATGTGGAGGTTCCTGTCGGTTCAGGAAGCAAGAACGCCATGACACCTATGACTACTATGAATACAAGAAATATTCTCTTCATATGTGGTGGTGCTTTCCCTGATATCGAGAATATAATCAAGCAGCGTCTCAACAAACAGTCATCTATGGGCTTTAATGCAGAATTATATGATAAATATGACGACAATGCCAACATAATTAAGGAGGTCACAACCGAGGACTTAAGAGACTTCGGTATGATTCCTGAGTTTCTCGGCAGACTTCCAGTTGTATTTACACTTGATGCACTTGACAAGGATATGTATATCAAGATTCTAAAGGAGCCTAAGAACGCTATACTGAAGCAGTACCAGAAGCTTCTCGCCTTAGATGAGGTTGACCTTGAATTTGATGACAGTGCATATGAGGAAATAGCTAAGCTTGCCATGGAGAAAAATACCGGTGCTCGTGCCTTAAGAGCAATTATCGAGAAGTTTATGCTTGATATCATGTATGAGATTCCTCGTGATGACAATATCGGACGTGTTACAATCACAGGAGACTACATCAAAGGAAAAGGTGCTCCGGTGATTGAACTAAGAGGAACACAGGTATAAATACAACATTCTTTATATATGTAACAGGGGATTGGGACAGATAGTTCCAGCGCAGACACGCTCTCGCTCACACGAACCAGTAGCGGTACTAAGCTCGTGCTTCGCACTCGCTAAGTGCCGACTGGTTCATGACGGTCTGCTAAGGAACTACTGTCCCAATCCCCTGTTCTTAATATAAAAAGATTGTACGCATATAAAAAGGCTGTCATATCCTAACCATAAGTAAACAAGTCTGGAAATGACAGCCTAAATATATATTTATTTTTAAGAAAAGTTACATATTATTACTCTTAGTTCTCTCCCTGTAAAGCATCGTATCCTTCTTCACCGGTACGAACCTTGATAACATTTTCTACACCGTAGACGAATATCTTTCCATCTCCAATGTTTCCTGTGTAAAGTGCCTTCTTAGCAGCCTTAACTACTGTAGCAACAGGTACTTTACTTACGACAACCTCAACCTTAACCTTAGGAAGAAGCACCATATCCATCTTAACACCACGGTAATACTTTGTCTGTCCCTTCTGAGCACCGCATCCAAGTACCTGTGTTACTGTTATACCTGTAACTCCCGCGTCATTAAGTGCATTCTTTAAGTCCTCAAACTTATTCTGCTTACATATGATAGATATCTTAGTGAGCTTAACATCTGAGGCAACTCCAGGCGTACTGTCTAATACCTGAACCGGTACAGCCTCGTCTGGTGATACTGCATCTGCTGGAAGCTCTGATACTGTTCCGTCGCTGCTTATATGGTCTCCATATGTCATGAAGCCTGCGTAAGCTGTCTCAAGACCATGCTCTGTAGCGTCAAGTCCAAGGATTTCTTCCTCTTCACTTACACGAAGTCCGAATATCTTCTTAATTACAAGGAATGTAATTGTAATTGTAACTGCTGTCCATGCTGCTGTTGCGAGCATACCTAGAAACTGTATACCGAGGAGCTTGAAACCGCCACCATAGAATAAACC
The DNA here is from genome assembly GCA_963616385.1 of bacterium. Taxonomy (GTDB): domain Bacteria; phylum Bacillota; class Clostridia; order Lachnospirales; family Lachnospiraceae; genus Coprococcus_C. The sequence continues at coordinate 2,734 of CAVELH010000121.1, forward strand.
AAGTAACTTATCTCCATTTGCATCTGCAAGTGAGTATGTAGGAGTTGTATCTGTTGCGAAAAGACCAACTGCTATAGTACCCCAGATACCATTCATCAAATGTACTGCTACTGCTCCAACAGGATCATCTATATGGAGCTTATAATCAAGTAACCAAACACCGAATACTACAAGTACACCTGATACAGCACCGATTGCTATAGCACCTGCTGCATCTGCGACATCACAAGGAGCTGTGATAGCTACAAGTCCTGCAAGTGAAGCGTTAAGACACATTGAAACATCAGGCTTACCATAACGAATCCATGTGAATATCATACAAACAACTGTTGCAACTGCTGGAGCTATAGTTGTTGTAACAAAGATTGCTCCAAGCTGTGATACAGATGTTGCTGCTGCACCGTTGAAACCATACCAGCCAAGCCAGAGGATAAATACACCAAGTGCACCGAGTGCCAAGTTGTGTCCTGGGAAAGCACCTACCTTAACGCTTCCATCCTTCTGCTTCTTGAACTTACCAATACGAGGTCCAAGGATGGCTGCACCGATAAGAGCACATATACCACCAACCATGTGAATACAGTTGGAACCGGCAAAATCGTGGAAGCCTATCTTTGACAACCAGCCGCCGCCCCATGTCCAGTGCGCCTCAACAGGATATATAACTGCTGATATAACTGCTGAGTAAACACAGTATGATAAGAACTTTGTTCTCTCAGCCATAGCACCTGAAACTATAGTAGCTGCAGTAGCACAGAATACTAAGTTAAATACAAAGTTAGACCAATCAAAATCAGCATAATTTGTAAAAATATCGAATCCCGGTTTACCGATGATTCCGGCTACGTCCTCTCCCAAAAACAAACCAAAACCGATCAGGATAAACATTACTGTACCGATACAAAAATCCATGAGGTTCTTCATGATTATGTTACCGGTATTCTTTGCTCTGGTAAAACCAGCCTCCACCATGGCAAATCCAGCCTGCATCCAGAATACCAATGCGGCACCTAGCAGAAACCAGACGCCATAGACTTCACTATTAATTGCATTCATAATCTCTTCTGTCATAAACATTTCCTCCCATTCTCTTAAATTTTTTAAGTGCATATTTCTTTTATGTTCAACACATTGTCATTATACTTAATAAAAATAATTTGTCAAACAGTTAATCCAATCAAAAGTTGATTTTTTCAAAGTTTAATTTAGTTAAAATGCGTTTTTACTTTAGAATACCAAGTGTATTTGCAAAAATCACTTAATTAAATTTTTAAGGTCATGCTTATTTTGCAATTTTATTCATGCTTTTTCGTGATATACTTGTAATTAAATAATGTAAGCTTTATAATTCTTACAGAGGAAGTGCATTTGCGGTACAAAATACTGTAATGCAGAAAGGAGGTCAACAGTGCAAACACAGATTATTGCTCACAGAGGAGCTTCTTTTCTGGCACAAAACGAGAACACACTGGAAGCATTTTCACTGGCAATAGATATTGGTGCAGACTATGCTGAGTTTGATATTCGCCAGACGCGTGACCACAATCTAATAGTTTTTCACAATGACAGTCTTGATAATAGGAAGATTTCTGATATGACATACGAACAGTTATGTAAGAGAACACAGGCTAAGGGCTATAAGGTACCTCTCCTTATTGATGTATTATCACTATGTAAGGGTAAGATTAAGCTCGACATAGAGCTTAAGGAGTCCGGCTACGAGGACAGCGTAATATCTCTGGTAAAACAGTTTTACGATTATGATGATTATATGATGAAGTCCTTCATAGATAATACTGTTGCTAAGATAAAAAATATAGACTCTAATATAAGAACAGGGCTTTTGCTGGGATTGTCACACGGCAACTTAAGAAGACGGATACACGAGTATTTTCCTGAGAGACGCCTGCACGCATGCCATGCCGACTTTGTCTCTCCACACTATCAGCTTGCCACACCTATGTTTGTACATCGTATGCATCTGAGAAGATACAAGGTTTATGTATGGACATTAAATGATGCAGGTCTCATAGGTAAATATATTAACAGAAATGTTGATGGCATAATAACTGATAAGCCTGATGCAGGCATTTTTTTAAGAAAAGGCTACAATATATAATATAAGCTAAAACTATATTTTAAGAAAGAAGAGGATAGAAGGATGAAATACAAGGTTGGATTTATTGGATGCGGAAATATGGCAACTGCAATTATTGGCGGATTAATCAACAATGCAGGAATAAAAAGCAACGAAATCATTGTTTCAGATATTTCAACAGCAGCCACAGATAAAATTAAAGCAGACTTAGGTATAGCTTCTGCATCTAACACAGAAGCTGCTACAGAAAGTGATGTGCTATTCTTATCTGTAAAGCCGCAGTTTTATGAGACTGTTATATCCGAAATAAAGGATTGCATAAGTAACAATCAGATAGTAGTTACAATCGCACCGGGCAAGACTCTCACATGGCTTGGTGAACACCTTGGAGGTCAGGTTAAGATTGTGAGAACAATGCCTAATACTCCAGCACTTGTAGGAGCAGGAATAACAGGCGTATGTAAAAATACTCTTGTATCTGATGATGAGTTTGCATATGTTATGAAGCTTTTATCAAGCTTTGGTCTGGCTGAGGCTATTCCTGAAAGTCTTATGGATGCCTGCGTATCAGTAAGCGGCAGCTCACCTGCATATGTATTTATGTTTATAGAGGCTATGGCTGATGCTGCGGTTGCTGACGGAATGCCTAGAGATAAGGCATATAAATTTGCCGCACAGGCAGTATACGGAAGTGCTAAGATGGTGCTAGATACAGGTAAGCATCCTGCTGAATTAAAGGATATGGTCTGCTCACCTGCCGGAACTACAATAGAAGCTGTCCGTGTATTAGAGGAAAAGGGCTTTAGAAGTGCTGTTATGGAGGCAATGAAAGCCTGCACAGCAAAAGCAAAAGGCCTGTAAATAAAAAATAAGCCGGTTACATATCTTGGGGAAGTGAATAAGATATGTGACCGGCTATTTTTATGTAATCAATTTATAAGGCAAAAGAACCTTCCTCACCATCAGCTGTAAAATAAACCATGCCTGTTTCTGGCTGATAGTATACGTTAAGCTCTTTGATTGTCTTCTTACCGCTAACTTCCTTAGCTCTGGCAACTATATCTGCTGTTACTACAGAACCGCCAGCATACTCGATAACAACCTTCTCTGCTGTTGCAGCCTTCTTAGCAGGTGCCTTCTTAGCTGGAGCTGCTTTCTTCTCTGCTGCTGCCTTTGTAGCTGTAGTCTTTTTCTCTGCTGCCTTTGCAGGTGCTGCCTTCTTATCTGCTGTTACCTTTGTAGCTGTAGTCTTCTTCTCTGCTGCCTTTGCAGGTGCTGCCTTCTTCTCTGCTGCTGCCTTTGTAGCTGTAGTCTTCTTCTCTGCTGCCTTTGCAGGTGTTGCCTTCTTCTCTGCCTCTGCCTTAGCTGCCTCAGCCTTAGCTGCTTCAACCTTAGCCATCATAGAATCAACTGTTGCCTTCTTAACTGCCATTTTACATTCCTCCGTAAATACTAAAAATACTTCTATAATTTATGTTTCTACATGCTGTCTTCTTAATTTAGCTGACTTGATATTAACCTTTTTTCCTTGATTTTGCAAGACCTTTGGGAATTTTCTTAAGTATTTACCAATGGTTCAAAAATAAACTCAAAAAAAAAATACATTTTGCACAAAGAAAAATTCAACTTTAGTTATTGACTGTACAACTAAGCAGATGTACTATTGTCGTTATATAAAAACATTAAAATTGAGGGAAAACTATGGAATATAAAAAACGAATCATGCTTTGGGATAATCTTAAATTCCTACTAATTACGTTAGTCGTAATTGGTCATTTTATAGATTACTATATATCATCAGGCATATATAAAAGTCTATTTATATTTATTTACTCCTTCCATATGTCCTTATTTATATTTGCGGCGGGCATTTTTCATAGGAATAAAAATATTGCCTACAAGGTATACACATATATATTCCTTAGCTTTATGTTAAAAATACTAATATATATTACAAGGAGAAATATTAACCCGGATATAGAGCTTGATTTTGCCGAGGAATCGGGAGTTCCATGGTATATGTTTGCAATAGGTATATTCGTCTTACTGACATATGCCTTAAGAAATATCAATAAAAAATATGTTTTAATCACATGGATGCTTGTAGCCTGCTTTATAGGATATGACAATTCTATTGAAGATACATTTTCCATATCACGAATAATTATATTTTATCCTTTTTACCTAATGGGAAGCATGGTAAACCACGAAAGTCTTGAAGCTATGTCACACAAAAAGCAGACAAAGGCTGTCTGTGGTATAATTGTAGCCCTATGGTTTATTGTATGTCTCGTATTTCGGGAAGAAATATATAAATTACGACCACTATTTACTGCAAGACATCCATTTGAGGACACTTACTACGGCGAATGGTTCTACAGACTATTATGCTATGCAATTTCAATATTCATTGGTTTTTGCATAATAATGCTAATACCTGATAACAGAATACCATTTATATCAGAAGCAGGACGACGTTCTGTACAGGTATATTTCTGGCACAGACCAATTTTATATCTGATAATAGCTAATACAAGTATTCTTACAATATGCGATACCCCTACAGGAAAGATAGCATGGATGTTATATGCCATATTGCTTACATGTATTTTATCAACAAAAATATTCTCATTTCCAGCTATGTATATGTTAAATAATATAAATGGAAATCATACCATAAAATCATAAAGAAAACCCACCTGGAAATAATCCGGTGGGTTTATTAATTAACATCTATTAGCCAAAGTATCTGTCAAGCAATCCCTTTAATGCCTTACCATGTCTTGCCTCATCACGAGCCATCTCATGAACTGTGTCATGGATTGCATCAAGGTTATTCTTCTTAGCACACTTAGCAAGGTCAACCTTACCCGCTGTAGCACCAAACTCACAGTCAACTCTCCATGCAAGGTTTTTCTTTGTTGAGCTTGTCATATTAGGCTCTAAGTCCTCACCTAACATCTCAGCAAAC
>CAVELH010000122.1:0-7682 GCA_963616385.1 bacterium
CCTCTATACGGTGTGCTGACCAGCCGGATATTCTTGAGATAGCAAATATCGGTGTGAATATCTCCATAGGCAGCTTAAGCATTGAATATACAAATCCACTGTAGAAGTCTACATTTGCACATACAGTCTTAAATGTTCTTCTCTGCTGACCGATTAACTGGGCTGCAATTCTCTCAACCCTGTCATATAATGCAAACTCCTCTTCCAAGCCCTTCTCTACAGAAAGCTTCTTTGCATATCTCTTAAGTATTACTGCTCTAGGATCTGACTCGCTGTATACCGCATGTCCCATTCCGTATATAAGTCCTGACTTATCAAAGCCCTTCTTGTTAAGGAGGCTCATAAGATACTCGCTTAACTCCTCCTCATTCTCCCAGTCCTTGACATGCGCCTTTAAGTCATTGAACATCTGCTGTACCTTTATGTTAGCACCACCATGACGAGGTCCCTTCAAAGAACCAAGTGACGCAGCCACAGTAGAATAAGTATCTGTTCCTGTCGATGTAAGAACATGAGTTGTGAAGGTAGAATTGTTACCGCCACCATGCTCGGCGTGTATTACAAGACACACATCTAACACCTTTGCCTCAAGCTCCGTGTACTTGCCATCTGTTCTAAGAAGTCTTAATATGTTCTCCGCTGTCGATAAGCCTTTTCTAGGTCTGTGTATTACAAGGCTCTTATCAAGATAATAATGTCTGTATGCCTGATATCCATATGCAGCCATTACAGGGAACTGAGCTATAAGCTGCAAACACTGCATAAGGACATTCTTTATATCGAGATTGTTAGGATCCTGGTCATAAGTATATAATGTAAGTACACACTTCTGAAGTACATTCATCATATCACGGCTAGGAGCCTTCATAATTACATCTCTGTTAAATGACTCAGGGAGCTGTCTCAAATCCTCCAGCACATTTATAAAGCTCTGAAGCTGTGCCTCTGTAGGCAGCTCTCCAAAAAGCAGAAGATATGTAGTTTCCTCAAAACCATATTTGCTGTTTCGGAAACCTGAAACCAAATCCTGAACCTCATAGCCCTGAAAATAAAGCTCTCCGGGTATAGGTATACGTTCTCCCTCAACGACCTTGAATCCCATTACATCGGAAACCTCAGTAAGTCCTGTAAGAACTCCTCGTCCGTTGGAATCTCTAAGTCCTCTCTTAACATTGTACTCTTCGTATAAATTCAAATCTATCTTTCCAGAATCATTACAAAAGCGAACGTATTCATCTAAAATCTGGTCAAAATTTACCTCTGCCATGTCATCATCTCCTCTTGTTTTGAATACGCAATCTTTAGATGTCTATCTAAAAATTACTGTTCCATATTATAAAGCTCGCGTGAATATATATATTCATCCAATATCAGTGTATCTGTATCTGCATATGCAGAAATGTAAACACTCTCCGATGAATCATAATCATATTTATCAGCACCATATGATATAAATGAAGAATACTCATCCTTAATATAATCATCGCCTAAATCGCCATATACGGTTTCAAACGCTGAAGCATTATCACCAAGCTTAATTCCACCAGGGAACACAACTTCCAAGCTGCAATAATCCATATCTGTAGATATTGATGTCAGGTACGCATTTACAGGAAGAATTGCATTCTTAGTGTAGTTTCTGATGGTTACACTTATCTTATTGCCACCCTTCTGCATCTCAGTGTAGCACGAACCACCACTTATCAGATATTCATCTGTAGATGAATCAAGAGACCATCCGTTAGCAGTGAGCTCAGAAACAGGTACAGGGAGCTGATAATTAACTCCATCTAATGTTATGATACCATCAAATCTGTCAGTACTTGGTCCAGTAGGTGCTACATATAAGCTGTTAATCTCTGGCGGTGCAGTCTCTATGTCTGACATATCAACATTAAAACCTTCCGGCATCTGAGTATTGATAATAGATATTCCGGTAAGAGAGTCATTACGAAGCTCCAAATCAACACCGTCTAAATAATCATCTCCATAGTAATCAATAGATATGTAATCAGTGCCTTCATATCTATAATCTGGAGCACCATATGCAGCTTTAATAGATTCCTCATTTGCCTCAAACAGCGTAATCCCTGCCGCAAGCTCAAGCTTAGTGTCATTACTGTAATTGTTATATGTTGAGTCAAACTTAACACCAACTACATAACAAGCTGTTGCCGGTGCCTCATTAGCGCCAAAGTTAGCAAATACTGCTGTAAGCTCAACCTTGCCATCGGTATAAACCGCATATTCATAATCACCGGAAGCAACATTAACAGGCATCTCACTTGTCTGCCATCCCTTAGATACCCACTCATTGTAAGGCATAGGGAACTGGTATATAGTACCATTTATGTTAATCATATAGTCATTCCATTTGTCTGACATCTCTGTAGGCCATACATAACCTGTCGCAGTTGGCTCTTCGGTTGCCTCCTCAGTTGTCTCTTTCTCTGTCGTATCTGCATCATCAGATGTAGCTACATTCTCTGTTGTATTCTCCGTAGTTGTAGGTTTCGCTTTCTTGTCCTTGCCTCCGAGTACTAAAACAAGCACAACGGCAAGAACTACTACTGCCACAGCTGCGGATATAATTATTATGAGATTCTTCTTGCTATCTGACTTCTGATTAGAGTTGCTGTCAAGCGGTTGTTGCTGCATACTAAAATGCATTGACTGCTGTGACATTGAAGCCGGGTTAGCATAGGCTGTAGAGCCTGCGTTAGGCATAGTATTGCCAGACATAATCGGCTGTGTTCCGTATAAATCATTAAGCAGCTCTCCTATATTCTGATAACGCTCATTAACCTTCACAGCTAAGCCCTTTGCCAAAACTGCCTCTGTTCTAGGTGACACCTGCACACCCCATGCAGATGGCTGAACATACTCATCGTTCTCCATACGCTCAACACTATTAGGAGGAATCTGTCCTGTAAGCATCTTGTACATAGCTGCGCACAGACTATATATATCTGTCCAAGGTCCCTGATTGCCCTTAGCATAGTACTGCTCTGGTGGTGCATATCCATGCTTCAATATAACTGTATAAGTCTTATCAGTCTCACTTGACTGTCCTCTGGCTGAGCCAAAGTCAATAAGCTTAATCTTGCCATCACTTGTAACCATTATGTTGTCAGGGCTTATGTCACGATGTACCAAGCCACTGTTATGTATCTGGAACAAAGACTCTAATACCGGTTTCATAAGTGCAAGCACTGTTGCCTCCGGAAGCTTTCCACCCGAATTATTAAGATATTCCTTAAGATTGATACCATTGATATATTCCATAACTATATACGCTGTACCATTCTCATAGAAAAAGTCCTTAACAGAAACTATTCCCTGTAACTGATAGAACTTAGAAAGGTTCTGAGCCTCCTCAACATAGCGCTTAAGTCCTTTGTCATATATATCCTTCTGTGCGTCATGCGGAACAACCTGATTGCTTCCATTCTCGCCGCTTGTATCTCTGCTTGCAAGGCTCTCAGGGAAATACTCCTTAATTGCTATATATGTCTGGAGATTCAAATCCCAACCTATATATGTTATTCCGAAACCACCAACACCAATAACACGTCCAAGCATATACTTGTTCTGCAAAACAGTAAATGGTCTAAGACATGTTGTTCTTTCCTCGTAGTTTGCGATTTCAAAACCACAATATGGGCATGTATCATCGTTACCAGAAAGAGACTGCATACAGTTTGGACAACGGTCATATCTCATTTGCATATTCTATCCTCCCACCGAAAATTCTTTACGAATTCAAAACATTATTTCATAAATTATAGCAAAATTAATTGTATTAAACAAGTTGTTTCAAAAATAGGTGTATTATTTTTTATTTATTAAAGTTTTATATGTCAATTATATACTTTTCGTAAGCATTGATTACTCTGGTCTCATTGTAATATGACTCTCGCTTGAAGTCCCTTCCATAGTTAATATGGACATGTCCGTGAGCAAAAAGCTTAGGCTTATATTCATCCATAATTTCGGTAAATGCTGTAAATCCCGTATGTGGCAAATCCTCACCGTCATTCAAACGATATGCCGGTGCGTGGGTTATCAAAATATCTATGCCGCCATTTTTCTTTATCTTGCGTCTTAGCTTCCTAACCCTCTTATTCATCTCCTGCTGGGTATACTGCAATGGACCGTAGTTATAACTCATACATCCGCCTAAGCCAAGTATACGAACTCCGTTGTAGTTATACACATCATCATCTATGCAAATACATCCGTCCGGAGGTGTCTCGTCATAACAATAGTCATGATTTCCGTACACATACAAAACGGGAACCTTTGCAAATGTAGCAAGAAACGACAAATACTGGGGTGCTAAATCACCACAGGATATTATAAGGTCTATTCCCTCTAATTTCTGTTTTTCAAAGTAATCCCAATAATATTTGGATTCCTCATCTGCAAGTAACAAAATCCTCATCTGTCTATATAACCTTTCTATACTGTATCTGAAACTCCCTTTAATTCAACTATCGACTTAGCCTCTTCCTTTAAGTCCTCTATCTCCGGTATCTCACCTATAATGTTATCAACAAGCCAGCTCATCTTCATAATATCCTCAGGTGCCATAACCACACCATCTTCATTCTTAAGCTCCTTATCCTGATCATAGATAATACCCTCAAATGGGTGGAACTCATTCTTAACCATAAGGCTCTTAATTAAATCTACGATTCTTCTTGTTCCATCAGGTAATTTTTGCGAGTATATTATGTCAACCACTCCTGCTGACAAGCCCCACCAATAATTTATAGGCTTATCAGTATTATCGCCCTCCTGCTGAAATGTACCGCTCAATACACTCTCAAGGAGCTTCTCATAAAATTCACCCCACTGGTATACCGGCATAGCGATATTAATCGGCTTATCCTCTATACAATACAGGCCAAACTCCCTGCTCGCAGCATTGGGCTTAATCATAACCTGGTCTGATACATAGTGTACACCCTGTTCCTTAAACTCCTCTATGGCGCGCTCTCTTGATACCCCCTTGATTGTAGTCCACTCAAGGTAAATCTTAGCCTCAGGGTTCATCATTCTGGCTCCAAGTGCAAACGCATTGATATTGGCAGGCATACCGAATATCGGATAATCTGCAAGATAACCAATCTTACCATTTCTGGCAAGCGAGCCTGCAACCATTCCCGCTAAGAACTTCACCTCGTAAAGGCGTGCATAGTAGGTTCTTATAAGAGTCGAGGATGTATTAAGTGAACAGTTCATAATTATTACATTAGGATGATTGACCGCAACCTTCATACTCGCACTCACCTGCTGTGAGGAGGTTGTGAATATAACCTTCACACCCATCTGTATCAAATCCTCCATAGCAGTTATAGCATCCTCCTCCGAATTAAGATTATGAACCTTAATCGTCTTAAAATGGTCTGATAAATGCTCATCTATATATAATCTGCCAAGCTCATGTCCATACAACCATTCAGACTCCTCAGGATTCTTGTCAAATACAAATGCAACAAGCTCCTTCTTAGGGGTAGGGCTCCAGAAATACTCCATAAGCTTCTTTCGACCTTTTTTGGCTGGCTCCATTCTTAGCTGAATTTCCCTACCCTTTGATTCGGTAAGGAATTCATCCCACAGCAAATCTATCTTTGCCTTCATCTCATTTTCAGTGAGATTCTTGATATTGTCATATCCATATATATCAATAAATATCAGAAGTGCATCCCCGCTTGATATAGGAAGCTTATCTCCACCTCTCGATTTCAACGCCTGACAAAAGTTATGGTTTGCAGAGCCAAAGTCCTTCTTCTGCTCATCTGTCCACTCTGTCGTCGGATCTTCGCTGGTCAGCTCAAGCAATCTCTTAAAGCAGCCCTCCTGACTAAACCAGATATAATTAATCTCTGTCAGCTTATAAAAATCCATAAATTCATAATATATCTTAATCTTCGGATCATCGGTAAGCTTAGGTACTTTTCTTGTTACCTGTGCAGGTATTGTCACTGCACCAAAATATTTCAATACTGATACTCTCTTATTACCCTCAACAACGTAATATTTGTTAAGGTACTCATATGCCTTGATGGGATCTCTTATTCCCTCCTCTATCTGACTATCACACAGGCTCGACCACTTCGTTCCAAACTCTGTGTTATAGTCAAGAATTGGCATAAAATTATTCGCAAATGCGTAGGTTCTTCCAACATTGCTCGTTCCAACAACGCGGTCAAGTGGTATCTGTACCAGACCAAGGTTCACCTCGCTCTGTATATCTACATCCTCCAATATCTCATCTAACACTGGAAGATATTCATTTTCTCCTTTTGATACTGCGGCTTTAAAAGCTTTAAGTCCTGCCTTCTGTGCCTTTTCATATTCTACATATGACATATTTGCCGTTCCTTTCATAATCGCATGATTTTCTAGTCACACGATGTATAGTATATTCTTTCCTTTTCCTTATTGTGCACACATATTTATTATATATCTATTTATAGCCTGATTGCAATAGTAGTGATACTGAAGTATTTCCGTCTCATTCCCGTCTATTTACCTCCATTGTTGCCTTGTTATCCTTTAAGTCATACAAAACTACATCATTCCATTTCCTTCTCAATGTCACACTTGCAGTAAGCTCAGTATCATTGTAATTAATTGACCACTGCGTATTACTTGTTATATCATTTGGATCAGGCTCCTGCGAGGCCGCCTTCAATGCGTCCCATACAGTGTTGTCAGTATGTATCTCCTGCTCATCAAATACATTCAGTACCACATCATAACGCTCCCTGCCATGTCCGTATATTCCATTTCTCTGGTCAGGCAATACCTTTTCCTCATACATTATAAAGAAGTTTGTAGCTACATCCGTCTTGGTTGCAACAAGTTTTCTGTCTGCGCTGTTACAGTCATACTCCACTACTCTGCCATCCCCCGATGCATCAGTTATGTAGAAATGATAGTCCCTTCCAGCAGATGCAAACATATCATACCCTTCAAGCAGCCTAACTGCCTCCTCAGTAGATGCAGCCCTGTCTAACACCATACGGATTGCAAGCGTTGTTGCAATAACAGGCTTCCCAGTGTTCTGATGAGTTGGCTCACTGTCCAAGGTAAGCACCGCTATTGAGACACCCTTCTCATTCATTCCGTCAAGACATATAAAAGGAGCTGTGAGTGCAGCAAGCTTACTTTTTATACTTTCTTCAGGAGCATTTGCGTATATATTATCTAAAGCCGCAAAGCCTACTGATTTATACCCATTCTTAGGCGTACAGTACACAAGCATGGCTGATGTGTCATTTCTGAAATCATAATTACGTCCCATATGGACATCCCCGTTTTCGTCCGTCATGGTAAATGCGGTGCATCCAAAAGATGGAGCTTTAATTGTAACCGGCAGTATAGGAAGTGCCTCGCTGATAATCGCATCAACCATCGATTTGTCATCCTCTATGCCATAATCAATTATCGCATCTAAATTGTAATTATATTTGACATCCATCAGATACAGGTTATATCCGTCATCATAAGAAGTAACCTTCTCTATAGAGGCAATCGTCCTTATTCTCCCCGCGTATATAACCAGCAAAGCTAATATTATCAGTCCAATTATTGAAACTAATGATATCAAAAAATATGTAATTGTTTTTCTCAATATTATCCTCCTTCACAAAATCTCCCTATCTCACAAC
>CAVELH010000123.1:0-7556 GCA_963616385.1 bacterium
GATATGATGTGTCATATAAGACAATTTCTGATGTTGACGAAATGCTTCACTCAGATATGGATGCATATTCACTTGATGTTGAGTTCACTAACGGAACAGAGAAGATAAATAATGGTGACGGATCACTTTGCCTTGAGTTAGATGAAAGTGTTAAGAGCATAAAGAACAGACAGACACCTTTTCTGTGGTTTTTGTATTTGTTTGAAAATAGTGATTTATCCGTAAAGTATAATGCAGTATATAATGAAGAGGACATGAAAAAATACATAAGTAATATGCCATACATGAAAACCTATAATATGGAACCATCTACTAATGCAAGAGTCCGCATGGAGGATGGAGAGGCTTATGTTGTTGAAGATATAACCGGTACTGAGCTTAAGGCTGACAATGTGTATAGTGCAGTGTTTAATGCGCTTAATTCAGTTGAGACTTCGGTTGACCTTTATTCAAATAATTGTTACATACCGGCTAAGATTACAGATGATTCAGAGGTTATCGCAAAGGGACTTGCGAGTGCCAACGATTTCCTTTCAATTAAGGCACAGTATGATTTTGATGGTTATATAGTTGATATTCCTAAGGAAGATTTATCTACACTTGCATATATAGATGACAAGGGAAATGTCGTTGTAAGTAAGACAAATGTTATAAGCTATGCTGAGAAATTTGCAGAAAAATACAGTACAAGCTATACAGAGAGAACCTTTAAAACACATGACAGAAAAACAATTAAGGTTTATGGAGGTTATTATGGCTGGCTGCTCGATTCTGAGAAGGAATCGGAGGAGTTATATGACCTTTTGTGTAAGGGTGAGGATTTTAAGAAGGAGCCTGCGTGCGACCATAAGGGTTATACATACGGTGAGGATAATGATATAGGTGATACATATGTGGAGGTTGACTTGGCTAATCAGAAGGTATACGCATATGTTGATGGTAAGCTAAAGGTTGAGACAAACTGCGTTTCAGGAAATACAAGTGCAGGACATAATACGCCCGGAGGTTTATACGGACTTACATATAAGGCTATGAACGTAACTCTTAAAGGTGCTGACTATGAGTCTCCTGTAACTTATTGGATGCCATTTAACGGTGGAATAGGTTTACATGATGCGACATGGAGAAGTCGTTTTGGCGGCTCAATATATTACTATAGTGGCTCACATGGCTGTGTCAATCTGCCATACAGTGCCGCTGCTGATATATACAGCATTGTTGAGGCTGAAATGCCGGTTGTATGTTATTGGGATTAAGAATACGGAGGTTTCATTATGGAACAAAGCATATTACAGACTGCATATGGAAGCATAAAGGACAGAGTGAATATAAAGCCGGATATTGCACTTGTGCTTGGCTCAGGGCTCGGTGGCTTTGCAGATAAGATAGAGGATAAAGTGTGTATTCCTTATAGTGATATAACAGGGTTTCCTGTGTCGACAGTAGCCGGACATGCAGGAATGTTTGTGATTGGACATGTCGGAGATAAGAATGTAATAGCAATGCAGGGAAGAGTTCATTACTATGAGGGTTATTCAATGGAACAGGTTGTCATGCCAATAAGACTTATGCACATGCTTGGAGCTGACAATGTATTGCTCACTAATGCAGCGGGTGGTATAAATGAGAGCTTTAAGCCGGGTGATCTTATGATTATAGATGACCAGATAACAAGCTTTGTTCCATCACCTCTTATAGGACCTAATGATGATAGTCTTGGAACCAGATTTCCGGATATGTCACAGGTATATAACAGAGAGCTTACCGATAAGATAAAGAATGTGGCAGATAAGAATAACATAGATATAAAGCAGGGAGTGTATCTGCAAACAACAGGTCCAAGCTATGAAACTCCTGCTGAGATACGAATGTTTAAGACGCTTGGTGCTGATGCTGTAGGTATGAGTACGACCTGTGAGGCAATGGCCGCTGTTCATATGGGTATGAGAGTTGCCGGTATATCCTGCATTACCAATATGGCAGCCGGAATATCTAAAGCACCGCTTAACCATAAGGAGGTAAGCGAGACAGCCAATAAGATAGCCAAGGAATTTGAATTACTTGTGAGAGAGTTTATACTTTCATTATAGATATATCTTCTTATACATAAAGGATAGGGAGGACAAGATGGACAGAAGATTATTTAAACAATTAATTGACAGCAGAATAATTATGCTTGATGGAGCAACCGGAAGCAATCTCATGCAGGCTGGTATGCCTGTAGGTGTATGTCCGGAGCGTTGGATATTGGATAATCCAACCCACATTGTAAAATTACAGAGAGATTATATAAAGGCGGGAACAAATGTATTGCTTGCCCCTACCTTTACAGCTAACAGAATAAAGCTTGCCGAGTATAATCTTCAGGATGATATAGTTGATATTAATAAGAGACTTGTTGCATTATCAAAGGAGGCTGTAGCCTTAGAAGGTTACAGAGGTTATGTGGCAGGAGATATGACTATGACAGGCAGACAGCTATATCCTGTCGGTGACCTTATGCTTGAGGAATTGATAGGGGTATATAAGGAGCAGGCACAGATACTTGTGGATGCCGGTGTCGATTTATTCATAGTTGAGACAATGATGAGTCTTGCTGAGGCGAGGGCTGCTGTTATTGCCATAAGAGAAGTGTGTGATTTGCCGGTTATGGTTAGCATGACATTTAATGAGGATGGAAAGACCTTATTTGGTGCAACTCCTGAATCATCGGTTGTCGTGTTACAGTCACTTGGGGCTGATGCGGTAGGTGTTAATTGCTCTACCGGACCTAAGGAGATGGTATCTCTCATAGAAAAGATGAGGGAATATGCAAAGGTACCTCTTTTTGCCAAGCCTAATAACGGAATGCCTGAGCTTATAGATGGTGAGACAAAGTACACTATGACGCCTTCTGAGTTCGCAGAATATGGTAAATTGCTTGTGGATGCCGGTGTGAGGGCTATCGGTGGATGCTGTGGTACCACACCTAAGCATATAGCGGCCTTAAGAAAATATGTGAGAAATGCTGGTGCTGCCTCTTACTATGATGTAAAAAAGAGAGTATTATCCAGTGAGAGTACAGTTCAGGATATTGATTTAGATGGAAGATTTCTCGTCGTTGGCGAGAGAATTAATCCTACGGGTAAGAAAAAGCTACAGGCAGAGCTTCGCGAGGGCAAGATGGACCTTGTTATCCAGATGGCTGAGGAGCAGACTGAGTGTGGAGCTGATATCTTAGATATCAATATGGGTACTAATGGTATAGATGAGCTTGAGATGATTAAGCGTGCAATCTATGAGGTGACAGGAGTGACAGACAGACCACTCTGTATCGATTCAAGTCATGTTAATATTATAGAGGAAGCTCTAAGAATATATCCAGGACGTGCACTTATCAATTCAATATCGCTTGAGGAGAAGAAGTGCAGACCACTTATGAAAATTGCTGCAAAATATGGCGCGATGTGTATACTTCTTCCTCTGTCAGATGAGGGCTTACCGGAGACCATAGAGGAGAAAAAGGCTAATATAGAAAAGCTTATCCAGATTGCTGAGGAGGAGGGCGTTGACAGAGATAACTTAATTGTCGATGGCCTTGTGGCTACAGTTGGCGCTAACAGGAAAGCGGCACTTGAGACATTAGAGACTATAGCATATTGCAAGAATGAGCTTCAGATTCCTACCATATGTGGATTGTCCAATATATCATTTGGCTTGCCGGAGAGAATAAATGTCAACACTGCATTTCTTACAATGGCTATCGCATCCGGACTTACAATGGCTATATGTAATCCGGGACAGGCTATGCTTATGAATGCTGCAATAGCTGCTGACCTTCTTATGGCTAAGGAGAATTCAGACAACAACTATGTTGAGAGAGTTGTATCATTAGGAGATGCTGCTGCGGCACAAAAAACTGGCAGCAAGGGTGCATCTGATATCACCGGAAGCAAGGTGTATATAGATGTTGTTAAAGGGAACAAGGCATCTGTAATAGATGACGTTAAGGAGCTTCTTGCAAATGGAGCTGTGCCACAGGATATAATAGATAACGATTTGATACCGGCAGTAAATAAGGTCGGAGAGCTTTTTGAAACCAAAAAATATTTCCTTCCGCAGCTAATTGCCGGAGCTACTGTTATGGATATGGCAATAGCCTATATCACACCTTTACTGAACATAGATCCCAATGCTGAGAAAAAGGGTACCGTTATAATGGCAACCGTAGAGGGAGATATTCACGATATCGGCAAAAATCTGGTGGTTCTCATGCTTAAGAATTACGGATATGATGTTATAGATTTGGGAAAGGATGTTCCTAAGGAGACGATAATTGAAGCTGCAAAGGAGCATAACGCTGATATTATTGGTCTTTCAGCGCTTATGACAACAACCATGATGAGGATGAAGGATGTAGTTGAGATGGTAAAGAAGGAAAAGCTTCCTTGTAAGGTTATAATAGGAGGAGCTGTCGTATCTGAAAGCTTTGCCATGGAAATAGGAGCTGACGGATATTCCAAAGATGCAAATGAGGCAGTTAAGCTTGTTGACAGACTATTGACAGAAGAAAGTTAAAAGGTTAAAATAAAGCTTAACGAATTTTTGAGAAAAGGTGGACGTTTTACATGAAGAAAATGGTTTTATCATTACTTGTTGATAATACATCAGGTGTTTTGTCCCGTGTAGCTGGTTTATTCAGCCGTAGAGGGTATAATATAGACAGCTTGTCTGTAGGTGTCACAGAGAATCCTAATTATTCAAGAATGACAGTTGCAGTGAGCGGTGATGACAGAATTTTAAGTCAGATTAAGAAGCAGCTCTTAAAGCTTGAGGATGTGATATCAATCACAGAGCTTAAGGATGGAGAGTCAGTGTGCAGAGAGCTTTTGCTTGTAAAGATTAAGGCATCACTTGAGGAGAGACAGCAGATTATCTCTCTTACAGATGTATTCCGCGCCAAGGTTGTTGATGTTGCAACAGATTCAGTTATGATTGAGATAACAGGTAATGTCAATAAGATAGAGGCATTTATATCACTTCTTGATGGATTTGAGATTGAGGAGATGGTTAGAACAGGTCTTACAGGTCTTATCAGAGGTAATGCCAAGATAAGCGAATAGGCAGTAACAACTTACGACGTCATTACTTTACATACAAAGTAATAACTATATAAATATTTTTACATATTTAAGGAGGAAATAGATATGTCAGCAAAGATTTTTTATCAGGAAGATTGCAACTTATCTCTCTTAGATGGTAAGACAATAGCAATCATTGGTTATGGTAGCCAGGGTCATGCACATGCCTTAAACCTTAAGGATTCAGGATGCAATGTTATCATCGGTTTGTACGAGGGTAGCAAGTCATGGGCAAAGGCTGAGGCACAGGGCTTTAAGGTATATACAGCAGCAGAGGCTGCAAAGCTTGCAGATATTATTATGATTCTTATAAATGATGAGCTCCAGGCAGCTATGTATAAGAAGGATATAGAGCCAAACCTTGAGGCAGGTAACATGCTTATGTTCGCTCATGGTTTTAATATTCACTTTAACCAGATTATCCCACCTAAGGATGTTGATGTTACAATGATAGCTCCTAAGGGACCTGGACACACAGTTCGTAGCGAGTATCAGGCTGGTAAGGGTGTTCCTTGTCTTATAGCTGTACATCAGGATGCTACAGGTAAGGCTCAGGATATGGCACTTGCTTATGCACTTGGTATTGGTGGAGCAAGAGCTGGTGTTCTTGAGACAACATTCAGAACAGAGACAGAGACAGACCTCTTCGGCGAGCAGGCAGTTCTTTGCGGTGGTGTATGTGCACTTATGCAGGCTGGTTTCGAGACACTTTGCGAGGCTGGATATGATCCAAGAAACGCTTACTTTGAGTGTATCCATGAGATGAAGCTTATCGTAGACCTTATCTATCAGTCAGGCTTTGCAGGAATGAGATATTCTATCTCTAACACAGCAGAGTATGGTGATTATATAACAGGACCTAAGCTTATCACAGAAGAGACAAAGAAGACTATGAAGAAAATCCTTAAGGATATTCAGGATGGTACATTTGCTAAGGACTTCTTACTTGATATGTCATCAGCAGGTGGTCAGGCTCACTTCAAGGCACTTAGAAAGCTTGCTGCTGAGCATCCATCAGAGAAGGTTGGAGAAGAAATTCGTAAGCTTTATAGCTGGAATGGTGAAGGAAAACTCATCGATAACTAAGATTTTTATTTACAGGGAGCCTGGGACGATGTGTTCCGGGTTCCCTTTTTTAATAACAGGAGGCACAACAATATGACTTGTCTTGAAGCACAATCTAATATTATGGCTTTTATTGATAAAAAACTGCCTGAGGAAAAGGTGGCTGATTTCGTGCGCCATATGAGGTATTGTAAGAATTGCTCTGAGGAGTTGGAGATATACTATACCTTGATTGTTGGAATCAGACAGGTTGATAATAATGAGGATTTGTCCCAGAATTTTAAGGAAGAGCTTGATAATGAGCTGACAAGATTAGAACACAGAGCTAAAAAGGCTAAGAGATTTAAGATTTCTACATTTGGAGTTGTTTTTGTTGCGGCTGTAGTGCTTATGTTTATATGCTACGGACGTGTGCTTAACAAGGTATATAACATTGAACAGTTTATGATTAAACAGGAGCAGGGTGCTCATTACTTTTACGATTATTTTGGTGATGAGATAGATATGTGCAGTGAGGATATAGTTGCCGATGCAAGGCAGCGTTATAAACCTAAGGATTTGACATTTTATGAGAAAATAAGACTTTATAATGAAGAACATAAAGATGATATAGATGACGAAAATAATGATGATACAGGGGAGACACAATATTATGAGTAAAATATTGCTGATAGATGGAAACAGTATTTTAAACAGGGCATTTTATGGTATACCGGAGCTTACAACTGCTGATGGCAGACACACTAATGCGGTTCTCGGTTTTCTTAATATAGTTCTTAAGGTAATAGATGAGGAGCACGCTGACCATGTCTGTGTTGCTTTTGATTTGAAGCATCTCACATTCAGACATGAGATGTATAAGGAATATAAAGGAACAAGAAAGCCGATGCCGGATGAGCTTCGTGAACAGGTTCCTCTTATCAAGCAGGTTTTATCAAGCATGAATATACACATGATTGAGAAAGCCGGCTATGAGGCAGACGATATACTTGGTACTCTGTCAAGAATTGCCGACAATGCTGGCTATGAGGTTACAGTTTTATCCGGAGACAGGGATTTATTGCAGCTTGCAACTGACAGGGTGTTGATAAGAATACCTAAGACTAAGGCTGGAAAGACTGTGGTTGAATCATATCATGCAAAAGAGGTATGTGAGACCTATGGTGTAGATCCTGTAACATTTATTGATATGAAGGGACTTATGGGAGATACATCTGATAATATACCGGGAGTGCCTGGAATAGGTGAGAAAACTGCCAGCAAGCTGCTTGTGACTTATGGTTCAATGGACGGTGTATATGCGGCAGTTGATGATATGAAAAAGAGTAAGATGAGAGATAATCTTATTGAATATAAGGAACAGGCATATAT
>CAVELH010000124.1:0-7363 GCA_963616385.1 bacterium
CCGTTATTTCCTATAGTCTGCACAGCCGAACCTGTTTTTAACTGTGGGTTAGAATCAAGCTTCGCATATCCTGTGAAATCTACAGGAACTGTATCACCATTATGTGAATACATAAAATATGTAGGTGTCTGTGCCATATTAGCAGCCTTAGTTCCAAGTGTTGCTGTGGAACCATCAGAATTCAGTGCCAAAACACCTGCTCTGTCCTCAGCTGGCTTAAGAGCTGTGGTATTACCACCTATATAAATCATGTCATAGCTACCGAGAATCTCACCCTTATTACAAGCGAATTCTTCAGTTGACATATGCTTAATAACTACCTGTGAAGCATCAATACCAAGTGAATCGGCAACCATTGCCTCAGACAACTCCCAATTGTAAAACTCTTTAGATGAAGTTGTAACCTGACTATCATCAATCTTGGTCGTTGTTGTTCCATCTGCAAGTGTAACCTGCTTAGTTGTATATCCTAACTGTTCTGCTGTCTTATTATTGGCAACATCACCTGGGTTTGTATAATAATTATTCTTCTTATTAGCTATCTGCTCGTTTATAGGATAACAAGGCTGAATCTCCAATACCATATATGTATTAGATTTTGATTTACCACCTATACTTCTCCAAGCTGATGCATTAATTAAATCTGCAATTACCTTGCAAGACTCTGCTGTAGCTGTTGAAGAGATAATAGCATTGAATTCCTTGGTTGTTGTAATCATTATGTTAGAATCCTTTGCAACATATCCGTTACCCTTTGTGTTTACAGTAGCAACTAAGTTGAATAACTCCTGATATTTTTCTCCAGTTGATACAACAGTTGAACCACCTGAAGAACCACTACCTGAATTGTTATCAACAATGCTCTGATCATAGATTATGTGGTTATCTGCATACATCGCTGATAGTAATGCATTGAAAGAATCCATATCAATACGACCAGTGCCACCAACAGTTGCACAATCCTTCTCAACGAGTATAAGATCATACTGTGAGAAATTAATGCTTGTATCGATTGTATATACTCCATCTCCATCCGGATCAGTAAGTGCAGTCTTATCAACCTGTACATATTCTGGTCTAGGATTCATATAACGTTGGCTATATGCACCTGCAAGGAATGGAGAACCTGCTATGCTATATATATTGTTCGCTGTTGTAACCTGTGTTGAACCATCAATCCATAAATCAGAAGTATCATCCACCAGATTACAGCTATCCAGTACCATATCCTGTACTGCATAGCTTGTTGCCGTATCTGAACTGATTGTCAAAATCTTGGCAACTCTATGTGATGTACCTAAATCACTTCCTGTATATATTGTACCCCAGTTAGGCTGAGCTGTCGTACTGTTGATACCTATATACTGTGTATCGCCCATTGTTGTACTGAAGAATGTAGATGCAGAAGTTGTATTCTCCCATCCATAAGTATAATACTTACCACCAACTATATCATAATAGTTAGTAACCAAATCGGCAAATCTTGTATACTTTACTGAAGGATTATCTACTCCACTCTCTGGTGAATCAATAACAAGTGGTCGATACTGCTGATTAACATAAATCTTAATCGCATCATAAAGCTTATCCTGCAAATCGTTTCCTGCTGCAAATGCTTCTGAAGACGAGTTGCTAACATACATGAAATCTGCTGAGGCAACTGCCTGACACGCTGCATCTACTGTTGAAGCATCAGTACCATCAAAATACTGATAATCTATCTTACCAGCCTCCATAAGCTTATATACATCACCCTCCTTTGCAAGGTTGCTTGAATGGTTTCCATTCAATACGCAATCTGCAAATGCTGAAAGCGCTGCTGAATTAGCAGCTGATGTAAAAGCATCTAATGTTGACTGCTTTGTTGAAGCAGGTCCAGAACCAATTTCAACTATATGATACATAGTATCTGTTGCTGTTGTGCTGTACGAATTCTCAATTATATAATCAATAATTGTTTTTAGGCTCTTTGAATCAGCATCAGCCGCAGCGAGTAATTCATCTGTGGTTATCTGATCATCGTCCCCATTGTTTCCGGCAAGAGAAAAGGAGACAATAGTTGCAGCAAGTGCCATAACCAATAATACAGCCATAAATGAAATTGTAATTTTCTTTTTCCTATTCATTTTGCTTTTGACCTCCCTTTACTTTTTTGCCTTTAATACATAACTGTTTCTGAAATTAACCATGCCAAGTGTTGTGTATGTCATGTTCTTATCAGAAAAATACAAGTCAAACTGAATTGCTCCTCCATCCACATCAAGAGTTGCAACACAACCTGTTGCGGTCTCTCCTGCATCCGGATCTGCACCAACTGTTACATAGCTAAGTGATTCACTATATGTATACGGACTCATTGATGACTTATATGTATCACTTGTGTAATCTGTATTCTTAAATGCACTAGATGGATTATCATACCTGTATGAATTATCAAGCTTATCCATAAATTCATATTCCGTCTCATAATACATACATTCCTTGTTAAAGGAAATAATATCACGCTCTGTATCGTTGATAATGTATACATCACCATTTGCTGAGGTAACCTTATCCCCAGACTGATAAATCAGACCATTACGTATCTCCATTGACTCTTTTTGTGGAATTATAGTATATGCATTTCCTGTCTCAAAATTACTGCTGTAATAGAGTCCATCAGTATATGACGTTGAAGCATCAAGTATTGCCTTATCAATAGGCTTTGCTCTCTCAACAATAATCTTCTTAACATAAATTTTAGCATCAGGTGCCGCAGCACTTAACTCTTCATAGGTCTTAACCTCTGCCGCTCCATCATACTCGTTATTAAGATTATAGCTGTCAATTTTTTCAGTATCTAAACCAGTTGTCTCATCTTTCTCAGTATACTTAAACTGTCCACTCTTAAGTAAATCCTTTTGTTTTTCATCTCTTACAAAATAATATGGTCCTTCAAGATTTACTCCTGCCGCATCGCCACTCTTTGAAAAACTAAGTTCTCCTGTGGCTGTGCCAGCCATCGTTCCCTGTACAAGATATCCATAGATTATTATATCATTTGCTGACATTATAGCATCTGTAAGACTGTCATACACATCCTGCGCTGAAGTGTGAACTGTAATATCTGCTTTCGCTTTCTTAAAGCTCAACACACCAGAACTCATAAATGCACTTACCGCAGTCATCAAAAATGCTAAAATAGCAATAGCTATAATAAGCTCTACCAGAGTGAAGCCGTTATTGTTTTTTTTCATTCTCACCGTTCATCACTCCTTATCTAATTTGATTGGTGGCTGCCATTCTTCTGAATAGTTACATCAGCGATGACATTACCATTTTTCTTGTAAAACCTATAAACGCCATATCCCTCGAGACATCTTCCATTTCTGTCATATACAACATAATTCTTATCGTTAGCATTATCTGTATATTCAATAGTCTGTTCTGCTGAACCCGCTATAGTATTATCTCTATAACCTATCTTAACTCTACTGGAAAGTCCCTTGCCTTTACCATCATTTAAGTTTTCTTCGTTTATAAAGATATACATGGCATCCATATTTACATTTGCCGCATCTGTCTCTGACAAACCAGAACCAGCAGGATTGTAATATCCTCTCTTAACATAGTATTTGTCATCAGACGCCTTATATATCATCAAACATGAGCTATATGAAGGCTTGCTCTTACCATTGACTATGCATACCTGATTCTTCGTCTTAGTAATCATATCGGACAGCTCCGATTCAAATGTAACCGAAGCATCCTTTGCTTTAGCCGAGTTAATCATAGAAACTGTTACAAATGATATACCACTCATAATCACTATAATAGCAATTGTTATAATCATCTCAACTAGAGAATATCCATTATTGTCATGCAGTGTTGCCTTATTAGTTCTCGTCATAGGCACCTCCTACATTCTTTATCCAGTTCTCAACGCTTACAACATCTGTGTAACCAATTGTATCTATACCAACCTTATTCTCCTTGTCAACAGATGTATTTCCTGATGTATCCTCTTTACTGCTGTACTCCTTGAATACATTGATAAAGTATACACATTCAGCCGCATCTGAAGATGCACACTGTCTTAATATTTCACGACATGTAGCTGATGCAGAACTTATATTGGTCATATTCTTTCCAACATATATCTTACCACCGGCAATAATCATACCTGTAAATGATTTAACATTATCAGAGAATGAAACATCACCCTTAGTAACGATAATACCTGTTACATTGGCATTCTTAATTGTCTTGGTTACTGAATTTCCATCATCATCAATTACAGTAGTTATATACTCATCATCGACAACGATATCATCATCAGAAGCCCATATTCTATATGCTGTTCCATTGTCAGAACCACCATTTACAACATAATTCTTAACATCAGATACCTTACGTCCGTCACCAGCCTTACTCTCTGTCTCAACTCCGATGTTAGAGAACTGCATATATCTGTTAATTGGTGTTATCGCATCCTCACCATACTTCTTAACAAGATCCTTAACATATGACTTCTCCACATTATTGTCTTTATAATGTGC
Organism: bacterium; assembly: GCA_963616385.1. Lineage (GTDB taxonomy): Bacteria > Bacillota > Clostridia > Lachnospirales > Lachnospiraceae > Coprococcus_C. The sequence goes on from CAVELH010000124.1 coordinate 4,539, forward strand.
AAGATTCCACTTCATATAATTGTACTCTGTCTCTAAATCGTCTGACAAAGATGCAACCTTCAAAGCTTCATTTGTCTGAGTTATAACAGAATCCTTATAGCTTGCAAGATTAGCATCAAGCATAAGATTATTAACTACAGATGTACCATCTGATAATTCCTTATCAACAGTTGTCATTGTAAATGAGTTACCAAGCTTCATTGATATAGCTCCACTTGAGTATATCTCACTTGAGAAATCAATTCCTGCTGAAGTTGATGTTGCAGGTAATATGATATCTCCCTGTGTGAAATCACTATAAGCATATATATCTGAAAGCATTGAAACATAGTTACTGGTTTCACCCTTAAGACTCTCAGCCGCATAGAATACTGCATATGCACTCTGGAATTCATCAGCAGAAGAATATTTTGCAACTATTGCAGAAGCAATATTCTTAGATGTTGTCAAAGTCTGCTGTGTGCTTGCTGGCAATGCAGGATTTATAGTCATATCAGCGGCAGCCTTAATAACGTCATTATAGGCTGTGTCAAAGTCAATAAATACATAATCTCTTCCCTTGATTGTTTCCTTCTTGACAGGAAGCTTTCCTTGAAAAATCTCCTTAGGGAAGAAATCTCCGAAACCAACTACCTTATCATCAGGATCATCATCAAAGCCAACGCCATCCCATGTATCTGGGATATCTACTGCACTATACTGTACATTTGGAATTACATTACCATTAGTTATAGTAGATACAGTACCAAAATTAGATACTATATATATAAGCTGGCTGGTCTTAGTTGAAATACTCTCACCAGTCTTATAGTCCTCTACAAAGCCTGTATGACCACTTGCGTCCTTAACATATTCATATGTTGTTGTCTTAACATTTGATGATGCATCATCACCATCACTTGTAGAAGTTGTTCCGTACTTAGATAACTCTACATAAGCACGACCAGCTATGAAGATTTCCTGTGTTGCTGACAAGTCAAGATTAGAATTCTGTCCATTTACAACAATAGAACTACTGTTAAAATGACCTCTGTTGAAGTCGTAAACAGGTATTGGATTACCATTCTCATCCTTATCAGCCTGAGCAACAACGGTAGTTTCTCCATCGCCCTTCTTATATACAACGTTATTATCGTCATCTCTCTTAACCATCTTAAAATGGTCAGGATCTACAGTTGCTATAAACTGTCTGCTATCACTAGATGTTCCATCACCATAACCATAGTATGAACCACTAAGTGTGAATGATGAACCCTCTGCATCTATCTGTGTATCATCCTTTACAAACAGATTTGCTCTGAATGTAGCCTGTGAACCTGTATATGTGTATTCTGAAGAAGTACCATCCTTCTTACCTGTACTTGTTCCTCCAAGCACTATATCATCTGCCCAAACCTGAGGTAATGTCTGTGAACCAGACATACCATATACAGTAAGCTCTGAAGTATTCATAACAGCTATAGAGCCTGGTACTATAACGCTGTCAGCCATTATAGATACATTAGAGCCTGTAATGTATAATCCTGAATACTTACTTCTCTCATTCTCACCATCAAACTTATAAAGGTTACCCTGAGCATCTGTATAATCACCATATACATCATCATTTACCAAGCCATTTTCCTTCTCTTTACCTATTGAAGGAAGAAGAGACTTGTTTGAAACTCCAACAAGGTCATACTCAAGTTCCTTGTCAACATTCTGACCATCCTCATTAACTGTGTATGTACCCTTTACTTTGTTAGATGTAATTTTGCCATCCTCATCTACGCCTGCACTGAAGTTTCCATCAATAAGATTGGCAGAATCTACACCTTTATCATCTAATCCCCAGTTATATGCCTTATTGTAATAATCAGAAGCTGCATATATATTACCAGCGATTGTAAGTGGTGTACCACTATTCTGGTGAACCTCAACACCCATATCTGCTATCATTGCATAATCAAAGATTGTTGAGTAGTCCATTGCAAAATTGTTAAAATCAACATCAAAATCAGGCTCACTAATTACGATATCAGCTGAAACTGTCTGTGTATATGTACCACTTGCAACTGACTTCGCATATTCCTGAGTTCTGGTAAGAGTTACATCCTTAATTGTAATTGAAGTATCTGTCTGTACTATACTTAACTTATCCTTATCAAGCTTAACAGTATCATTTGTTATAGCTGTCTCAAGGTTATCTGCCAAATCAGATGTACTCTGTCCAAAATAAGCACTTCCCTTGATATTATTCATGAACTGCTTCTTGAACATCTCATTTGCTTCTTCGTCTGATATTGTTACATATGTTCCTAACTCAACATCATAGTAAACCATGTTCTCTAATGTATGTGTATAGGCATCCTTCATCTCTGTTACAGTCTGTGTTCCTACAGAAGCGTATATCTCCTGCATTGCCTGCTCTACATAATAGAAGTTGTCCTGTGCATACATCTGCTGTAGCTTAAGACGATAAGCTGAACCAGCAGCCATCAAAAGTGCTCCAACTATAATACCTATAAACCCAAGTGCAACAACTACCATTACTATACTAGAGCCTTGATTGTTCAGTTTTCTGTTTAGTCTTTCTTTTATTTTATTTATAAGCTTCAACTAAAAACCGCCTCCCTTCGCTCCAGTTATAGAAACTTCATTAGCCATTGCTGTATTATCTGGTTCAAGTACTACTGAAACTGTGTAAAGTCTGTCTTCCTTGTTATCCTCGCTTCCAACCTTCTTCAGATTGTCATCATCAAAGCTAAATACAGTTCTTACAGTGTTATTAACAAAAAATTTGCTGCCATATATACTTGTTCCTGCACTCGTACTCTCATTACATA
>CAVELH010000125.1:0-7361 GCA_963616385.1 bacterium
ATCTTACCCTCGTAGATAGGCATAGCCACCTGAAGAACATTGTCATTTATAAAATCGTATATCTTGCTCACATATACTTTTCTATTTTTTTCATTTTTAATAATCTGATCCAGCAATACAAGCTCAAGCTTGTTACCAATTGAGATTCCCATAACAGTCCCCTTTTATCTTAATTTCTTTCTCGACTTTATAAACTCAAGAAATACCTTAGCAATTCCATCACGTTTCTTATACTCTTCTACCTGTTCATTAATAAGTCTGCCAGAAAGCTCCGATATGCATCTTGCTGCCTGTGATGACGGATATGCCATAACAACAGGTTTTTGTTCAATAATCGCCATAGAAGCACTCTTATCCTGAAGAACAGAGCCTAAAAATTGTAATTTGGTGTTCAAAAATTTAGATGAAACAGTATTTATCTTACTGTAGATTTCTCTTCCTTCCTCAACATTCTCCACTCTGTTTGAAACTACATGTATCGTCTTATATAGAGGATTAAATTTCTCTTTTTTACGCAAGACCTTAAGTAATGAATATGCATCTGTTATTGATGTGGGCTCTGGTGTCACAACAAGCAGTACCTCAGGACTGACCATCACAAACTCCATAACTGAATCTGTTATTCCGGCACCTGTATCAATTATTACAACATCATACAGCTTATCTAATTTAGCTAACTCTGAAATAAGAAGTTTAATGCTGTTTCCATCTAATGCTGCAAGCTCAGCAACGCCTGAGCCACCTGATATAAAGCCAATTCCAAGCGGTCCATTTGTGATAATCTCTCTTATGTCTCTCTTATCATGTATTAAATCTAACAGGTTATATCTTGGTCTTATCCCAAGCATAACCTCGACATTGGCAAGTCCGAAATCCGCATCAAATACAACAACACGCTTTCCCGTCTTGGCAATCTCTATTGCCAGATTGACAGACAGGCTGGTCTTTCCGACACCACCCTTTCCACTTGTAACAGCTATAACTCTTGCAGAGGTCATCTTAGGTTCATTCTGAACCATCTGTCTTAATCTAGTTGCCTGATCCATTCTACTTTGCACCTCCCAACAGCTTCTTAGCTATAATCTGAGGGTTTAGTACACCGATATCATCAGGCACATTCTGTCCCCATGTGACATATGACAATTCCTTACCCGTATCAAGCTTAAGGTTGAAAATACTGCCAAGTCCATTTGTCTCATCAAGCTTGGTAAATATTATACGATAATCAAACAGCTTTCCATAAGTCTCTGCTATATCATATAAATCACTGTACTTAGTTGTCACACTTACAACGAGAAAAATCTCCTTCTCATAATCAGAAACAGATTCAAGTATAGCCTTGAGATCCTCCCGCTGTTCCTCATTTCTATGTGACCTTCCGGCAGTGTCAACCATTATAAGGTCACAATCACTATATTTTTCTACATATTTTTTCATGTCATCAGGAGTATACACAACCTCCATCGGAGCACTTAATATGTTGGCATATGTCTTTATCTGCTCTATAGCTGCTATCCTGTAAGTATCTACCGATAGCATTGCAACGGAAAGCTTATCTTCAAGCTTACACTTTGATGCAAGCTTCGCCATCGTCGTTGTCTTACCAACACCGGTATTTCCAACAAAAAATACTATCTTAGGCTTATTCTCACCAGCTTTAAGCGGCTTTATCTCGCCAAGCTTGAGAACTATCTTCTGATATGCATTGGCAAGAGCATTGTCAACGGACTGTTTATCTCCAGCTTCCCCAAGCTCTTCTATAAGCATATCAGCATATTTGTCCTTTACCTCATTGTTAATAAGCTGCTTGTGTATAAGCTCAGCTATCTTATTCGGTGTATGTGAGCTGCTGTTATCACCATCAGAGTGGATATTATCCTCACTCTCTGTTGCCTTATCCTCAGACCCTGCAGGCTTCACATCATTCCTTATGCTATTATCCTCATGTGTTGAAACCATCTGCTGTTCAAGAAGCTTTGCAATACTGTTAATTTTCTCTTCAATCGCATTCTTGGCTTCCTCGCTATACTCATCCTTATTATCCGAAAATCCTGTTCCAAAATGATATGTATCATTCTCCTTGATATTAGTATCCTCAGAGGCAGAAGCTTTCTCTGTGATATGGTCATCAATAGCGGCAGTAAGCTCAACTCTCGTTTTCTTAAACAGCCTCATTATTCCGCCAGGCTTGATAGTCTTGACATTCATGACTATCGCACCCGAGCCAAGCTCCTCCTGTGCCATAAGAATAGCTTCCTTTTCAGTTTTTGCTTTATATTTCTTAATTATCATCGATTATCACCACTCCTACCGACTTTAATTCTATGTCAGAGTCTATCTCATTATATGATATAACAATTAAATCCTTAAAATAATCGCTTGTCAGCTTCTTAAAATACATTCTTACTATAGGCGACGTTATGATTATCGGTGCCTGTCCCTTGTTCTCAAGCTTCTTAATCTCCACCTCGGTGGACTTAAGAATCTTCTTGGTAATTGCAGGATCCAAGGATATATATGCACCCTGTTCAGTCTGCTTTATAGAACCCATAATCATCTGCTCAACCTTAGGATCTAAGGTTATAACCGTTGTCATCTCGTCGTCACCAAAATACTTGTTAGAGATTGCTCTCTTTAAGCTCTGACGCACATACTCTGTAAGTATATCAGTGTCGCGGCTTGTCGATGCATAATCCGCAAGAGTCTCAAATATCGTAACCAAATCTCTTATTGAAATTCCCTCTCTTAACAAATTCTGCAATACCTTCTGTATATCACCAACGCCAAGCAGCTTAGGAACAAGCTCATCGACAAGAGTCTTATTATTCTCCTTGATATTATCAATAAGATTCTGAACATCCTGTCTTGTCAACAGCTCATCTAAGTGCGACTTTATAACCTCTGTCAAATGCGTAGCAATAATAGATGGTGGATCTACAACTGTATAGCCAAGTGACTCCGCACGTTCTCTCTGCGACTCTGTAATCCACATTGCCTCCAGATGAAATGCAGGCTCAAGAGTTGGTATACCTGTTATCTCCTCCTCGACATAACCCGGATTCATAGCCATATAGTGATCAAACAAAATCTCGCCCTCACTCACCTGTATGCCTTTAATCTTGATGATATACTGGTTAGGATTAAGCTGTATATTATCTCTAAGTCTTATTATAGGAACAACAGCACCAAGCTCAAGTGCTATCTGCCTTCTAATCATAACAACACGATCCAGCAAATCTCCACCCTGATTTACATCCGCTAATGGTATTATACCATAACCAAACTCCAATTCAATAGGGTCAACCTGAAGGAGTGAATTAACATTCTCATGTCTTCTGACTTCATCAGCCTGAACCTCTTCCTCCTCAACCTCTTCCTTGATAGCCTTCTCCTGTTCCCGTCCTCTGATAGAAAATCCAAGCACGATAAACAGTACACCGTAAGCTGCACAGAAGAAAAAGTTAAGAGGTGTGAATATTCCAAGTCCAAGCATAGTTCCGCCAACCATGATCAAGACCTTAGGTATGCTGAATAACTGCCCTATTAAGATGTCTCCTATGTTCTCCTCCTTAGAGGCCTTCGTTACCAATATACCTGTTGACAATGATATAAGCATTGATGGTATCTGGGATACAAGTCCATCACCGATTGTAAGGATAGTGAACTTACTAAGTGCCTCCGTAGCAGAAAGTCCCATCGATGTCATACCAAGAATAAGTCCACCCACAATATTAATAAGAGTAATAATAAGACCTGCCGTGGCATCTCCCTTTACATACTTAGAAGCACCATCCATAGCTCCGAAGAATGCTGATTCCTCCTGAATCTTCTGACGTCTCTCCATTGCCTCCTTGTCGGTTATCGTTCCCGCACTAAGGTCAGCGTCTATAGCCATCTGTTTACCCGGCATAGCATCAAGAGTAAATCTGGCAGTTACCTCAGATACACGCTCTGAACCTTTATTTATTACCATCATCTGTACAATTATAAGTACTACGAATATGATTGCACCTATTACAAGATTACCGCCACCAACGAACGAACCAAAGACCTCTACAACCTTTCCCGGATTACCAGTTGAAAGTATAAGTCTTGTTGATGATACGTTAAGTGATATACGGAAAATCGTAGTAAAAAGCAATAATGTAGGGAAGCCTGACATATTAAGTGTTTCACTTGTAAAAAGACAGTTAAAAACAATTATAAGTGACATTGATACATTAAAAAGTATCAGCACGTCAAGCAACCATGAAGGAATAGGAATAATGAAAAATACAACTGCTGCGAGCAGATAAATTCCAAGGAACATATCATTCTTCTTCATATTCATTTTCCTCCCTTCTATATATTAAACGTAGCTTAACTAACTTTATTTTTTATTCTATAAACGTAAGCAAGAACCTCAGCAACCGACTGATATAACTCAGCCGGAATTTCATTTCCAACCTCAACATTAGAATAAAGCATTCTCGCAAGTGGTTTATTCTCAACTATCTCAATATCATTTTCTCTGGCAATATCCTTAATCTTCATGGCGAGATAATCAGCACCCTTAGCTGTAACTACAGGTGCCTGACTTAAAGTGTTATCATACCTTAATGCCACTGCAAAATGTGTAGGATTCGTAATTACAACGTCAGCCTCAGGAATACTCTGCATCATCCTGCGTCTCGAAGCCTGCTGCATACGCTGTCTCTGCTGGGATTTAACCTTAGGATCTCCCTCTGAATTCTTGAATTCATCCTTGACCTCCTGCTTTGTCATTCTAAGGTCCTTTTTATGCTTCCATCTCTGATAGAACAAATCTGCAACACTTATTACAGCATAAACCATGGAAATCTTTATGCCAAGCTCCATAACAAGGTCAAACAAAACGCCAAGTGAATCCTCTATTGTAAGGTCATATACAGTTATAAATGCCCCAATATTATCCTTAAGCACAGAATAGCTTATTGCACAGAATAAAACTATCTTAAACAGTGCCAGTGCAAGGTCAAATAATGCCTGTTTTGAAAACATTCTCTTAAATCCATTCACAGGGTTAAGCTTACTGAACTTAGGCTGTAAAGGCTTAGTTGTAACCTTCCACTTTATCTGTAATCTCTGTGCCAGAAATGAAACCACAAATGCTACAAGCAAAAATGGCAGACAGGTTACAAGAACATACATTATAACTTCTAACAAATACTGCCACACTGTAACCGAATCAAAGGTATTATTGACAAACAGAGGCATATCTCTAAAAAAAAAAAAAAAAGTCTCTGTAAGTCTCTGCCCGATAAATCCCACAAACATCTTTAAGCTTAAGAATAAAGCCAAAAGCGAACAGGCACTGGAAAGCTCTTTACTTTTGGCAACCTGTCCTTCTTTTCTTGAATCCTCCAGCTTCTTGGCTGTAGGCTCCTCGGTTTTCTCACCGCCCTCATCATTAGCAAAAAACTGAAGATTATATTCTAACATAACGTATTCATCAAAAATCATCCTACAATGCTCCCATAATAGATGATAATATGTCCTGCATTCTCTCCATGAGATATGTAGCTATATTAGGTATGAACATAACAGCTATAGATAAAACTGCAAGTCCACCCAACACCTTTAGCTGCATACCAACTGAAAACATATTAAGCTGTGGTGAGCTTTTTGCAAGAACACCCAATATAATATTAAGTACAGTCGCTCCAATAAAAATTGGCATTGCAATTCTAAAGCCGATATTGAAATACTGTCCCATAAAGCCAAGTACACCACTGTAAAGAGACAGATAATTGACATTGACACGTCCTATAGGTACAAGCTCAAAGGATTGTGCTAATGCCTTTAATATATAATAGTGCATGTTAGTAATCAAAATTACAGCATACACCATTCTGTCATATAACTCAGAGGTTACAGTTATCATCCCGCCTGCACTCATATCAAAGTTAGTTGCCATGGTAAATCCAATCTCTCTGTCTATGAATTCACCTGCAACCTTAAGTATCGACATTGTTATGCTCGCAGCAAATCCAAGCGATAAACCTACAACAACCTCCTTAATAACAAGGAGAGAATAACCAAATACTGTGCTGTATTCAGGAAGTGTGATATCTGTAGCCGAAAAGATAGTAAGCGATATACATATAGCAGTCAAAACACGAAGCCTCGCATTGACACTCTTGTGTCCAAACAGCGGTGCAACAGCCACAAAACCTCCGCTTCTAACCACAACCAACAGGAATGCCTCTAAAGTTCTGGTTGATATTGACAAATCCATACTGTCTTACCTCACCATTGTTCCAAACTGTGAATAGAGATTATCTATGAAGCTGACTATATTATTCATAATCCAGTCACCAGTCAATATAAGTACCAGCAATATAACAAGAAGCTTAGGTACAAATGTAAGCGTCTGCTCCTGAATAGATGTTACAGTCTGGAATATACTTATAATAAGTCCTATAACAAGAGAAGAAATGAGCATAGGAGCACTACATTTTATGATAAGCCAAACTGCCTGTATTGTAATATTAACAACGTCACCTGTACTCAATGTAAATCACCTCTTAATCAGCCATCTCAAAAATTAAATGAATTAACCAAATTACCTATAACAAGATTCCATCCATCTGCAAGTATAAACAATAATATCTTAAACGGCATGGAAATAGTTGTAGGCGGAAGCATCATCATACCCATAGACATAAGTACAGATGACACAACCATATCTATAATAATAAAAGGAATATATATCATAAAACCAATTATAAATGCGGCACGAAGCTCACTTATAATAAATGCAGGAATGATAACAGTTATAGGTATCTCATCCACACTGTCAACCGTATCCATCTTGGCAATATCCATAAAAAGCCTTATATCATCCTGTCTTGTCTGATTAATCATAAATTCACGAATAGGTGCAAGACCTCTCTGGAATGCCTCCTCCTGAGTAATCTCCTGAGCATTAAGCGGATCTATGGCATCAGTTTTTACCTGTGCAAACACAGGACTCATTATAAATAGGGTTAAAAACAAGGAGAGCCCTATCAATACATTGTTAGGTGGTGACGATTGCGTACCTATTGCCGTCCTTAAGAAATGTAGAACAACAATAATTCTCGTAAATGAGGTCACCATCACAAGGATTGATGGAGCTAATGAAATTATTGTAATAACCAGCAAAATCTGGAGCGTACCTGATAAGGTCGTCTCGTCAGAATTAGAATTAAGTGTAAGACCAACAGAAACACCATCATCAACATTAGTTAGTTCACCATCTAAACCTTGTTCAGCGTCTGTATCAGGTGTAACACTGGTCGCATATGAGCTAGAGCCTGAAAATATAACAGCCAGAGCAATCATAAAAAGCAGTATGTATT
>CAVELH010000126.1:0-7333 GCA_963616385.1 bacterium
TATAAAGATAATCGAAAAGTCGTATCATATAGCAGTTGTATTAAGAGATGACACTGTAAAGCTGGTTGGAGATGAGCTTACAATTAAACGTGCTGCTTCCGTAATAAAAGAGCTTGTTAAGCTTTCGCTTAATGGGAACACCATAACCGAGCAGAATGTAAACTATGCCATAACACTCACGAAATCGGGTGATGTAGAGGCTGTAAGTGAGCTTGACAGAGATGACAACCTCATATGTCACACTATAAATGGCAAGCCTGTCAAAGCAAAGACCTTGGGACAGAAGAAATATGTGGATGCTATAGATAAGAAGATGATAGTATTTGGTGTAGGACCTGCCGGTACAGGTAAGACATATCTTGCCATGGCAAAGGCAATCACCGCATTTAAGAATAACGAGGTAAATAGAATTATCCTCACAAGACCTGCCATAGAGGCTGGCGAAAAGCTTGGATTTTTGCCGGGTGATTTGCAGAGCAAGGTAGATCCATATTTGAGACCGCTCTATGATGCCTTATATGAGATAATGGGTGCAGATACATTTATGAGAAACATGGAGAAGGGGCTTATAGAGGTAGCACCGCTCGCATATATGAGAGGAAGAACTCTTGATAACGCATATATTGTTCTTGATGAGGCACAGAATACGACACCTGCTCAGATGAAGATGTTTCTTACAAGAATAGGATTTGGCTCTAAGGCAATAATAACAGGAGATTTATCCCAGAAGGATTTACCTAAGGATGCATCATCAGGACTTGAGGTTGCACTTAAGGTTCTTAGGGATATAGATGACATCTCTATAATTCATTTTTCAAGCGATGACGTCGTAAGACACCCGCTTGTACAAAAAATTGTAAATGCCTACGAGGCATATGAGACAAGAAAACAAAGCAATCGTAAAGCTTGATTATACAGAAGGTTTAGGGTATAATGAGTAGGTTGAAAACGAGGTGTTTATATGAGTGTTTTTATTGACAATGATCCGGGAGTCGATGTACCTGACAACTATCACGATATAGTGAAGGATATAATAGATGAGGCTATAAGCTTTGTCGAGTGTCCGTATGAATGTGAGGTCAATGTCGTCTTTACGGATAATGCCGGAATACAGGAGATGAATAACTCATTTAGAAATATTGATGCTCCGACTGATGTATTGTCGTTTCCGTTGCTCGAATATGAGACTCCGGGAGATTTATCTTTGATAGATGAAGACAGTATTGATTCATTTAATCAGGATACCGGTGAGCTTATGCTTGGCGATATAGTTCTTAATGTAGACCGAATCGCAAGTCAGGCAGAGGAATATGGACATACAAGAAGGAGGGAAACCGCATTTCTTGTTGCACACAGTATGCTTCATCTTTTTGGTTATGACCATATAGATGATGCAGAGCGAAAGGAAATGGAACAGTTACAGGAACAAATACTTACAAAGAAAGGATATACGAGAGAAAATGAAGAAGAATAAAATAGCACTTATGTTGGCAGGCGTTATGCTTGTTTCATCATTTGTAAGCGGATGCGGAAAGAAGGACAACAAAACTGAGGAGGCTTCTATAGACGTTTCTCCTATAGCTACAATGTCAGATGCAAGTGACATGGAGATAAGACAGAAGGATGGCTATGTAATAAGCGAGCTTACAGGTGAGTGGATTGATGAGTCATTAAAGGATCAGAAGCCTGTATGTATTATGATTAACAATATTATTGATGCTATGCCACAGTCAGGTATATCTCAGGCTGATATCACATATGAGATGCTTGTTGAGGGTGGTATAACAAGATATATGTGTGTATTTAAGGATTATGCTAATATAAGCAAGCTTGGTCCTGTAAGAAGTGCAAGACATTATTATGTTCAGGTTGCACAGATGTATGATGGTATTTATGCGCATGTTGGATGGTCTAACTATGCACATGATTATATAGTTAATAACTATATGACAACTCTTAACGGATTATATGACAGCACAACCTTCTACAGAGATGAGACAAGATATGCACCTCATAACTGCTACACAGATGGAGAGAAGCTTCAGGCTGGTATAGCTAATGCCGGAATATCACCAACATATGATTATAATGTTGAGAAGATGTTTGCATTTAACAGTGATGACAAGGCACTTGACAATGGAATGACAGCTAACAAGATTACAACAGCATATAATTCAAGCTCAACACGCTGGTATGAGTACAATGAGGATGACAAGCTTTACTACAGATTCCAGTATGGCGAGGCTCAGATAGATGACCAGACTAACGAGCAGCTTGCATATAAGAATGTAATAGTTATGTTTGTTCAGTATACAGACCTCGGTGACGGACTTCAGGACGTTGACTGGTCAAAGGGCGGAACAGGATATTATGCTACTGATGGTGAGTACGAGCCTATCACATGGAAGAATACAGCAGGTGTAATTAAGTATTATTCAGAGGATGGCAACCAGCTTCAGATGAATCCTGGAAAGACATTTATTACTGTATTTGACGAAACTAAGACAGATCAGATTACAATGGAATAATTCCATATAAAAAGGGAAATAATTTCTTCAAGGAGTGAGTGCCATGAAGAAATTATTTTTATATACAGCTATAATAATCTATGTTTTCTGGTCGGTATTTATAATATTTCGTGATATATATAAGAACAAGAGATATAAATACGAGATTGCCACTACAGAGCAGAACATAGTATACGAGGATTCTGAGAGGGTACAGGCTGTGCCATCAAGCTATGACAATACAGATATATATGATAATATCGGGACACTTAGCGAATACAGCTTTGATGACAAGTCCATGCCATTATATACGGTTGGCATAAAGGATAACGCAGTCGTAGTATATGATAAGGACAATGAAGTATTTGAGTATACAGGCATTGATGCAAGTTTGATACAGTCCTTAAATACCCCTCTTTATGAGAGATTAAAGTCCGGTGTCACATTTTGGTCTGTCGAGGAGCTGTATGTATTCTTAGAATCAATATCAAGTTAAACTATAATGAGAGGTAGATAATGTACGATATATGTATAATTGGTGGCGGTGTGGCTGGACTTAGTGCTGCCATAACAGTCGGAGAGCATAACACCAATACGATACTGATAGATAAAAATCCTAAGCTCGGCAAAAAGATATACGCAACGGGCAACGGCAAATGCAATCTTACCAATACTAATATGGATATTTCAAGTAAATATCACTCCTCGTACGAAGATTATGTATCATTTATAAGTGACATAATGGGTGATTCACCTTTAATGCGTGTCAAGGAATTTATGCTAAGTATTGGTATACCTACATATGACAGAGACGGATATATCTACCCCGCATCAAGACAGGCTTCGTCAGTTGCGTGGGCTATGATTGACAGAGCTAAGGCTGCTGGTATTGATATCAGGTGCAACGCTGAATGTACAGATATAAAAAAGCAAGGGGACCATTTTGATATTATTCTTGATGATGAAGTTATACTTGCTAATCGTGTCATAATAGCCTGTGGAGGAAAAAGCTATCCTTCACTCGGCGGAAGCGACAAGGGGTATAAATTAGTAACCTCTTTAGGGGATGGTCTCACAGATATAAGACCTGCACTGTGTGGAGTTATAACTGATGATATACCTAAGGCATTGTCCGGTGTGAGGGTTAATGCAACTGCAAGAATAACTAATAATAAGTACGATGCTGTCTGTGAGGAATATGGCGAGCTACAGATAACAGATTATGGTTTGTCAGGAATTATGATATTTAATCTGTCATCATTGATTGGCAGGATGTTAAGCAATCATGAAAAGCCGGTTATAAGTATTAATCTTATTCCAGATATATCAAATGAGCTTATATACGATATATATGAAAATTGCCCTGACAGAACTGTCACAGGGCTATTTAACGGCTTCTTAAATGACAAGCTTGTGACATATATATTGCAGAAGGCTTGTATTGACGGAAAGGTCAGGGTAAGAGATATAAGCAGAAATGACATAGACAGAGTGATTGATATAATGTCAGATGTGAGATTTACTGTCAAGGATATTAAATCCTACGATCAGGCTCAGGTATGTGCCGGTGGTGTAAGACTGTCTGACATAAACCCTGATACATGCGAGTCTAAGAGGATTAAGAATCTTTATTATGCAGGTGAGATAATGGATGTAGATGGCGTTTGCGGCGGATATAACATAACATATGCCATATTATCGGGAATAAGAGCAGGAGAGGCTTGTATATATGATAAGAATTAACCAGATAAAGCTTCCTGTCGATGCAGGTGAGGATAAGCTTAACAAGAAGATTGCTTCACTTCTTAAGACAAAGGATTACAGCTTTGAGAGAATTGTCAAGAAATCAATAGACGCAAGAGATAAGGATAACCTGATGTACATATACTCTGTTGATGTAAAATGTAAAAATGAGAGTGATGTGCCAAAGAAAGTTCACAATAATAATGTTATGGTAACAAAAACCGAGAAATACACATTTCCGTTTAAAAATGTATTCTCAGATATTGATGAGGACGCAGCAAGACCTGTCATAGTCGGTGCAGGACCGGCAGGATATTTTTGCGGACTTTATCTTGCAAGAGCAGGATATAAGCCAATCATTATCGAGCAGGGAAAAGACGTTGACGCAAGAACTAAGGATGTTGGCTCTTTTTGGAATGGAGGAGCTATTAACAAAAGCTCAAATGTATCATTTGGAGAGGGTGGAGCAGGAACATTTTCGGATGGAAAGCTAAACACCGGAATTAAGGATAAGAGCGGAAGAATAACTGCATTTATAGAGGATTTTATAAGCTTTGGTGCTCCGGAAGAGATTGGCTATATCAATAAGCCACATGTTGGAACTGATGAGCTTATACATGTTATGAAGAATTTGAGAGCCGAAATCATTTCTCTCGGAGGAGAAGTGTTCTTTGAAACGAAGTTCATAGGATATAAGCTTTATAATAATTCAATATCTGAGGTTATCATAAGTGATACATCAGGGAAGAGAACTCTTAAAACGAATGTTCTTGTGCTTGCGATAGGTCATAGTGCCAGAGATACATTTGTAATGCTTAATGAAAATCATGTACCTATGGAGCCTAAATCACTTGCCATAGGTCTTAGAATCGAGCACAAGCGGGAGACTATAAATACAGGTCAGTATGGTGATAGTGATAAGGCAAGATTGCTTCCTGCGGCTGATTACAAAATGACGTACCGCTCACAGTCAGGCAGGAGTGTATACAGCTTTTGTATGTGTCCGGGCGGATATGTTGTAAATGCATCTAGCGATGAGAATCAGTCGGTTGTTAATGGCATGAGCTACCATGACAGAGCTGCCGATAATTCGAACAGTGCGATAGTAGTAGGAGTTACACCGGATGATTATAAAGCTTCCGGATATGAGGGTGTTCTTGCCGGTATGTATTTTCAGCAGGAATATGAGAAAAAGGCTTACGAGGAGGGAAATGGCAATATTCCCGTACAGACCTTCGGTGATTTCGAGGATAACGTACCTTCAGATAAGCTTGGCAATATAAAGCCATGCATAAAAGGAAAATATGTGCTTGCCAATCTAAATAATTGTTTGCCCTCATATGTAAATAATGCTATAATTGAGGCGGTACACGAGTACGACAAAAAATTAAAGAATTTTTATGACAGAAATGCTGTTTTATCGGGGATAGAGTCGAGAACCTCATCACCTGTAAGAATAATCAGGAATGAGAATTTAATGAGCAGTATCACAGGAATCTTTCCATGTGGTGAGGGTGCCGGATATGCTGGTGGTATAACCTCTGCCGCTGTAGATGGAATAAAGGTTTCTGAGGCTGTTGCAGCATATCTGAATACATTTTATGAAGGTTAGAATATATGAACGCAAGGGAAGAATTAAAGAACAAACAGAGAATAGTTATAAAGATTGGTTCATCATCACTGTTACACGAAGAGTCGGGAAGTGTTGATTTCAGACGCTTGGAGCAGCTTGTAAGAATCGTTTGTGACCTTAAGAATCAGAACAAGGATGTAATTCTTGTATCATCAGGTGCTATTGCAGTTGGATTTCAGTCACTCGGGCTTAGAACAAAGCCTAAGACACTTTCGCTTAAGCAGGCATGTGCCGCTATAGGTCAGGCACAGCTTATGATGATGTACCAGAAGCTATTTATGGAGTACAATCATACAGCAGCACAGGTTCTCCTTACCTTTGATGCAATAACTGATGAGGAGAGACGAAGAAATGCTGAGAATACACTTAATGAGCTTTTGCAGCAGGATGTTATCCCGGTTGTAAATGAGAATGATACAGTTGCCACAGAGGAGATTGAATTCGGAGATAATGACACACTTTCAGCTATAGTTGCACACCTTGTAAAGGCAGACCTGCTTATTCTTCTCACGGACATAGATGGCTTTTATACAGACGATCCACATAAGAATAAGGATGCTGTTAAGCTCTCTGTTGTCTCAGAGATTACAGGTACACTTAAGGATATGGCTAAGGGTTCTGTGACCAACTATGGCACAGGTGGAATGGCTACAAAGATTGCCGCTGCAAGAATTGCAACCGATTCAGGAGCAGATATGGCAATACTTGATGCATCTAATCTTAACCTTATTTACTCACTTATGGATGGTGATGATGTGGGAACACTTTTCCTTGCACATGATGCAGAAGATTTTGATACGGTAGATTTTATATTACACAAAAAATATTTGGAGTAGAAAATTATGACAGAGGAAGCAATAAAACGTATAAATGAGTTATATAAGAAAAGTAAGACAAAAGAAGGGCTTACAAAGCTTGAGAAGGAGGAGCAGCAGCTACTTAGAAGGGCTTATATAGATGACTTTAAGAAGAGCCTTAGAGGAGCACTGGAGAATGTGGATATAGAGGAAGCTGACGGAACTATAACTCATGTAAGGGACATACCAAAGCGTAGGAGAGTTTAATGATAGATGATATAAAGGGTGCTAAAAAGAAGCTTAGAAAAGATATTTTAGCCATAAGAAATAATATCGATACAGAGCTGATATCAGATTATTCATATGCCATAATCAATCAGATAAAGGCTCTTCCTGTTTATCTTAACGCAAAAGACGTATGTATCTATATGCCTATTCGCAATGAAGTTAATTTAACATATATGATAGATGATATGAGGGATTCAGGCAAATGTGTGTGGCTGCCCAAGGTAATTGATGATAATATGGATTTTTATCTGTATGATGTTAAAACCTCTTTGGTGGAAGGTGCATTTCATATATTAGAGCCTGATTCAGATGTCACTGTAGATGCAGATGATAATACGCTTATAATTATGCCGGGTGCTGTATTT
>CAVELH010000127.1:0-7210 GCA_963616385.1 bacterium
TAATCAATAGCCAAATTCCTAAGGTAATTCTTCTTACTCATAGGATGTACTATGCATCTGCACTCACAGTCAGACGTATCCGGCTCATAGAGTGCTGTAAGCAGCACAGCCGCAAATGTGGAATCATAGGTGAGTGATATCTGTCCTGTCATCCCATACCTTTTTCTCAATGACTGACAAAGTCCACAGTAATACATTCTATAGCGTTCAAAATCCTTAACCTTCATCTCAGGCTTATTAATGGTTACATAACCAAACATCCACACTAACTCCTTTTAACAAATTCATTTCTGCACTTAGGACATGTAATCTCTATCTTTCCCCTGCCTCTTGGCACCTTTACATTCTGTCCGCATTTTGGACATCTGTATATATGATGTGTTTTTCTTATCTGCGCCCTGTCTCTCTGCTTTAAGAAATATCTTCTTATACCATATGTCTTGTTTAAAAACCATGTATTCTCTGAGCTTCTCTTAGATATGTTTCTCGAAAACATTCTATAGTACGCATAGATAAATACTACAAGTCCAATCAGGCTCAATAATCCATTTCTCATAAACAGATTCAAAAATATTACCACACACGCAGCACCCATAAGGAAATTAGAGAACTTATCTATTCCATATCTGCCTCGCATAAAACTCATCATTCTCTGTCTCATATGCCCGCCTCCTAATTATTATTTATAATATCTGATATGTTGTTATATATCTTTTTCATTATTTCCTGCATTGCAAGTTTCTCTTCATCTGTAATTCCAGCAAATACAGCCTGCTCCATATCAGCCTTTACAACCATCATATCGTCAAGAACCTTCTTCGCACTCCGCTTCAGCTTGATATGCCAAACCCTCAAATCATTTTCATCCTGATTTACAGCTATCAGCCCAAGCTCTTTCATATGCTTGATTGACTGTGAAATATGTCCCTTTGTGAACATTCCCGTCTCGGCAATATCCTTAGCAGTGTCCTTTTCCTTTGAATTATTTAAATATATAAGTATCTCTACATCTATCTTTCTTAGTCCGTATTTGTTAAGTACCTCCTCTATCCTTCGTTCATTTAATCTCTTATACTTGTACATATTGCCAAGTATCATTTCATCCATATCCTGCATATTAACCATAGTAAATCACTGCGCCTTTCATAGTTTAAAATAAAACTTATTACCTATAATGTCACATATTTTAGCACGCAAAATGAAAAGGTCAATAGAGTTCATGGTTATTTCACACTTTTGAAGATGGCAAGGTAGTCATAGTGGGAGAAAATAAATAGCCTTGGTGCGATAGCTCATATTTGGGAACTGCGATTTTTTCGCAACTTTACACATGTTAAGAAAAAGTATAATAACCATATTTGAGATAATTTATTATGTGTTGCTTCCGGAAACTCGGCAATAAGATAGACCAAAAAGCTATATAAAAGAGATGGGGTATGAAACCCGTTTAATCACGCCAGCACTTAGCAAGCGGTACGCGAGCTTAGTACTGCTGCGTGATTAATCGAACGAGAGTGTGGTTTCAATCCCCATCTATTGTATATAGCTTTTTGGTCTATCTTATTATCCTCAGACATCCGTACGCAACACAATTTATCTCAAATACGGTTATCAATTTTTCTAAACATGTTAGTTGTCATCAAAAATCGCAGTTCCAAATATGAGCTATCGCACCAAGGCTATTTATTTTCTCCCACTATGACTACCTTGCCATCTTCAACAGATATGCACACCTTATTGGTATCGATTCCAGCCTTGGCTAATATGTCCTCACTTAGCTGTACTCTGTGTGCCTTATCCATAACTGAGTATTCCTCATGTGCATCCTTAAATATGTCCTCTGACGTCAGGTGTTCTATCTGCTCGCGATATTTTTCCTTCATTATCTTCTCAGTGCTTATCTTGCCATCAGATATCATAACAACCCTGTCAACCTTTGCTGCAAGCTTTAAGTCATGTGTTACTATAATTATAGTAATTCCAAGTTCACGATTAAGCTTTCTGAATAAATCCTGTATCATATTGGATGTCTTAGTGTCAACTGCTCCTGTCGGCTCATCTGCCAGCAGTATCTCTGGATTGTTGGCAAGCGCGACAGCTATGGCAACTCTCTGCTGTTCTCCTCCAGACATCTGACTAGGGTATGAATCCTTTTTATGGCTCATCCCGACCATCTCAAGAAGCTTCTCTGCACGTTCTCTTTTCTCCCTTGCCTTCATGCCTGAGAAGTTCATTGTAGCCTCAATATTCTCCAAGGAATTGAGGTACGAAAACAGATTTCTTCCACTCTTCTGCCATACAAATCCTATTTTTTTCTTACGGTAAGCTACCATTTCCTTCTCACTTAAATCCGACAGGCTCTTTCCATCCACAACTATGCGTCCGGCAGACTGCTTTTCAAGTCCACCTATAATATTCATAAGCGTACTCTTGCCGCTTCCACTTTTGCCGATAACGGACATAAGCTCGCCTTTTTTTATGGTTAAGTCCAAGCCCTGCAATGCCATTACCTCAATCTCCTTAGTCTTATATATCTTGACTAAGCCATCGCATATTATAAAATCCTCTGAGGGTGTATTAGTTATTATCTCTTCTGTCAATTAACTCACCATCCTCCATCTCATATATTACATCACCGAGCTCCATAAGATTAGTATCATGGGTTGTCATTATTATAGTTATTCCTTCCCTCTCAACTAACTCTCTAAATAGTGCCATGATTCGTATGCCTGTCTCCGTATCAAGTGCTCCGGTTGGTTCATCCGCAAATACAACCTTAGGCTCATGTGCTATCGCTCTGGCTATCGCAACTCTCTGCTGCTCTCCACCTGACATCTGAGCTGGCATATGCTTCATGCGTTCCTTCATCCCGACCATATCAAGCACACTGTCTATTCTAGCCTCACTGTTATCAGTCTTTCCGGCAAGCCTAAGGGCAAAATCCACATTCTCATACGCAGTCATTATAGGTATAAGTGCAACTGACTGAAATACAAAGCCTATATCCTGCCTGCGCAGTCTCTCCTTATCCTTGTCAGACATATCACCGTACGCCATGTTATCTAGCCACACCTCACCGGAGGTAGGCTCGTCAAGTGTACTTAAGGCATTAAGCAGCGTAGTTTTTCCTGAGCCTGACCTTCCCTTAAGTATTGTGAGCTTTCCTCTGGGTATCTCAATGTCCACACCCTTTAATGCATAGAAGTCCTCTCCACCAGTCTTAAAGCATCTGACTATATCCTTTGCAATCATAATATTATCCATATTATTCCTCCCCCAGCTTCAAAGCCTGTGTGATATTCATAGAGCGGACAAGCCTTCTAAGTATGAGCATACAAACTATAATCATAACTGCTATAACCACAAACAGCTTTACTATGTCTCCAAGCTCATAGTATATGTATATTCCCAGATTATGTTTTTCCGGAAGATATACAACTCCAAACAATCTGATAAATAAGAACGTCGCTGTCATTCCAACTCCGCCACCTGCAATAACTGCAAATAAGGTGCTGAATATGTGCTCATTTACAAGCATATGATTAATGTCATTTACTGACATTCCCATAGCCCGGTACACACCAAATATAAGCTCTCTCTGTCTGATTGACGATATCCAATATATCAAAAATCCTATTCCACATAAGACAAGTGCGATTATAAATCCCAATGTAAACATTCCATTTGTAATCTGAATCTGTGGTGAATTCTTCATGTCTGGTATATCATCCGATGTACTGTCAAAATCTGTTATTACAATACCCAAGTCAATAAGCTTATCATGCAGCTCATCAGAGCTTGTACCATCACTTAATCTGCACCATATTTCATATGGAGCTAAGTCAAAGCTCTTATTCATAGCTGTATAATTGGCAACTATGAGATATCTCTCCTTTAATTCTCCGTCCTCATAATAGTACTGGTCATATCCCGGCCACGCATCAACTATTGCACACACATAGCCCCGCATTTTCCTGTTTTCATCTATAACACCACCATTCATGCCATTGAAATTAATATTTCCACCAACCTCAACCTCAAGTGCTGCTGCCAGATTGCTAGATATAATAACTCCATTATTCTTCTGGCTAATCGCATTTAGCCAGTTAAACCAATGATCATCCTTGTAAAGCTCAGACTTTAAGTATGCCGTCTCACCGAACTCCTTTGTATTGATACCCATAACCATACAGCCTGACACTGATTTGCCAAGTGCCTGTGCATTTACAGAATCATATCTGATAACCCTTGCAACACTCTCACATTCACCTGACTCAACCAGATTTTTATATTTCACATAATCAGGCTCTATATATGTATACCTTACCTTCTTTTCATCATCCTGATAAGGCCTTGCCTCCCATTTTTCCTTTAGAACCACATCTGCACCGGTTTCATAAACAATTCTATCCTCATTATTTCTGTTTATTGTCCTTGCGGCATTGGCATTAAAAAGTCCCATTGCAACCGTGAGTATCATAAATACCGATATAAAGCCCTGTCTGCCAAAGGTTCTTGTTATCTGCAAAAATGAGACATAGGTTGCCGGCTTCCATTTTTTTCTTCCTATATGATAAACCAGCTTGACTATATAATGCACAAGCCTTAGCGTAAGAAGTCCAAACGCAAGTATGAAAAGTATAGTGTCAAGGAATATGGTAGGATCCATCTTATTTCCTGCCAACGCCTTATTCCTAAGTATGTCAATCGACTGATTAAAATTATATAAAAGATACAGGGACAATATAAGTAAAACGACGTCAAGGAAATATTTCTCCCAAAACATCTTCTTTCCCTGATTATAGCCTGACTTATGCTCCACTATAGATACATTTGAATATCTGACAACAGGAATAAGAATGAATATGATTCCTATGACTGCTGCCATTAGTCCATATAATATCATAACCGGAACGAAGCTGTATAAATAAGAGCTGTCTCCCGTAAATGTCAGAAAATCCGTAGTTGTTGCCGACAGCTTACACAGAAATACTCCTAATGGTATTCCTACAAGCATACCAATAATGGCAAGTATACCTGATTGAAGCAGATACATTAAGATAACCTGCATTTTGCTCATGCCACGGCTCTTAAGCATGGCAATCTCATTTCTCTCTGTCTCAATTATCTGCCCCGATACCATATAGATAAATGAAAGCACCATTCCAAATATAGGAAGCTCCAACACCCACAGCATTATATTTACTGATTTTCTTTCCTTTGAAAATGATGTAACTATACCTGAAACTGTCTCCGAAAAGCAATCATCCTGTTTTGAAAACTCACTCAGATAATATAGCACATCATCAACATTGGAATTGGATATATCTGTATAATCAATAAGTGTAGCATGATTGTAATATACCGTATCAATATCACATCTGCTTATTATGTCATTTATGGCAGCCTCACTTACAAACACTTCATTTTCAAGGCTGTTTGGTCTTATATACCAGTACATATCTGTCCGGTCACTCTCCTTGAATATACCTGTCACAATAAGCTTAGGCGTCTTTCCGGTATTATCCTTCCACTGCACAAAGTCTATTACCTCTCCTACTACAAGCCCGTACTTATCCATGATATTCTCCGATATAATACATGGATAATAATCCGTATATGCAGCCTCCTCATAATCAGTCCCCTTAACGACCTCAATATGAGACAATATATCAGGCATATAACTGATAGAAAGGTAATTTCCTTTACTTCCGTAGCTTCCCTGACTTGTCTGTTCCTTTAGCTTGTATAAGGTCTGTGAGTTAATCATATCTATATTGTCAAGATATTTAAGCCATATATTCTGATATCCAATTATCTTATCATTTACTGTTGCTATTTCCTGCTTACCATCAAGCTTAATAGTTCCATTTCTCATAAGCACTGATGGATATTCATTGTTATCCTCAATGTATTTGACAAAGCTCTGATTTAGAAGTCTGTTTAATGAGCCCTCCTTGAACATAGGCTGACAGGAAAATGCCGCAATCAAAAATACAAGACCAAGGACAAGGCATACGGTAAGCCATAATTTGTTTTTAATTTTGTGTAATATAAATTTTATCATATGCCCTACTCACTTTCTTCCTGTGCTACTATATCTCCACTCTTAAGTCCCGATATGACACATTCCCTTACTTTGCCGTTGTATGTATCACTTGCAACCGTCACATACTGCTTTACAAGACTTCCATCGTAAATTCTCCATACATATCTGTATGAGTTACCCTTCTCATCAGTCTCCGTATATATTGTTCCCTGCGGCATAACAAATGTATCTCTTATCTCGTTTGCTGAATACATGGCTGCTGTTTTGCCCTTCAAATCAAAAAATGATTCGTCATCAAGCTTAATATAATACATTCTTATATTTGAGGAATTAATATTATTTGTTATGTATACCCTTCCATTTTCAGAGGTCACATACACCTTATCAGTGTCGCCGCCTATTCCAGCCACATATCCGCTATACTGTTTATCACTATCAGCATCATAAAAGACAACCTTTTGATTGACATGCAAGGTGTCGTCACATCTAAGTCCAACCTTTTTTGATGCCTGTATCTTGATATTAAATAATCTGTCCCCAACCTTCACATTAGAATTCTCAGCTATCTTCATATCGGAAACAGTTCCGCTCTCTCCTGCGTATATGTACACGACACCCCTTCCGTCATTGTTACAGCTAACCTTGTTGTATTCCTTCTGCTTAACTGCAAGCTCATGGTTATAATTAAGGGTATTTATCTGCTCATCTATCTTAATCCGTTCTATCTGTAGCTGTAGCTCCTGATATAGATTTTCGTCCTTGCCATCACTTTCATCTGTAGCTCCATCTGTATTCACGTCAGGCGAAGCATCAGTTGACGTAGCAATGCTTTCATCACCAGCTCCATTTATAATGGCTGACATCTGTGCCTCGATATCAGCTATAGCTGCACTATATCCGTTCTCAGCCTCATTATAATTGACAGTCAAATCTGCCATGGCATTTGACATTTCAGCAAGGACTGCACTTCCCTCATTTGTATTTATGGTACATATAAGGTCCCCCTTATTAACAGCATTATCACTTTTTATATTTATGCCGGTTACACGTCCCTCGTATTCTGAATAGTACGCCTTATTAACTGAATCCTCTATAGTGTATGTCTCCGATGATCTCATAGGACTGTAATCGGATGCAGAAATCTCCAGCTCTGTATAATTA
>CAVELH010000128.1:0-1544 GCA_963616385.1 bacterium
GATACATACTGTCACCAAGAGCCTCAAGTGCCATTGGGTTTGTGAAATTGGCAACGGCAATCTGTCCTAACAGTCTTGACTCTCCGTTACTATATACACCATATATCATTCCGGCAGTATCAATGCTTACATCATTAAGCTTACCCATAGCACGTCCACCGCCTGTTGCGTCTGTTCCGCCTCTTACCATCTTGGCAGTTGATTTACCATCTGACTCAAACATTGTAAGGTTAGAGAAATCAATAGTCACACCGTCAACCTTTTCTCCGTTGATAATTGAAGAAAATACATCTCCCTTTTCAGCATTGTTGATAGGTGTAATCTTGAGAAGAGCTTCCTCATTTCCTGCACTTCCAACATAGTCAAAGGTTCCGTCCTGATTGAACTTAACCTGTATTGATGTTGTGCCACCGATTGTAGCTGTATATCCGCCTTCAACCACATTTGTAGTTGTAGGATCATCTGCACCGAGAATCTCTACATTGTTAGCATCCTTGATAGATGCAATCTCAAGATTATACAATGTCTTATCAGCCTGATTAGGATCCTGTGTCAGTTTATACTTAACTGTATAATTATATCCAAGTGAATCATATATAGATACAGATATTGACTTACCATCAGCAGATGTAAGGTCCGGATCCTTCATATCAACATTACCTGCCATATAACACTTAGATGTCTGCTCAGGAGAAGAAACCTTATTCTTCTCTGACTCAGGATAAAGTGCTGATACAGTATCCTTCTTTATAGCTGATGGGTTGTCAGGATCTACCTGCCATCCCATAACCTGATATCCGTTACTTGTTGTAAGGCAGCCTGCTCCATCAGTCTGGAAAGCACCAACCTTAGTGAAGTAATTTACCCCTCCACGGCTTATAATGAAGAAGCTTGGTCCGTTAAGCATCAAATCATATGGATTGTTAGTTGTCTGTGCTGCTCCATTGTCTGTGATAGATGTCTGTATAGATGACATTTTAGTACCAAGACCTATCTGTGCTGCATTAGTACCACCAGTAGTAGCTGTAGCTCCTGTCGCAGATGATGATGTCTGATACAAAACATCTCTGAATAAAACTGAGGATGACTTAAATCCTATTGTATTAACGTTTGCAATATTGTTACCAATTACATCCATCTTAGTCTGGTGTGTCTTAAGACCTGCTACACCAGAGTAAAGTGATCTCATCATAATTCATGACCTCCATTCGTTGTCTAAAATCCCTTCTGTCATTCCGGGATTACAGCCTCCATATAGGTCCGGCTGTTTATACTATTACTGCTCCATCGATATTAGTGAATACACTGTCATCTTCTTTGGATAGTGCTGTAACCACTGTATTGTTCTTGACATTAACTATAAATGCAAGATTGTCCATCATAACGAGTGACTCATTTATACTCTTGTCTCTCGCACGATTAACACCATTATTAAGGCGATTCATCTGTTCGTCTGACAACACAATATTTCTGCTCAAAAGACGTTGGTTGGCATGTTTTGAAAATCTCACATCTCCAGCCTCGTTTGTCTTTTTGTTTAAGAT
>CAVELH010000128.1:1554-7209 GCA_963616385.1 bacterium
AGATATCCTGAAATGATTCTATGTTAGAATCTTCAACACTCTTATTGTCAGAAT
Organism: bacterium; assembly: GCA_963616385.1. Classification (GTDB taxonomy): domain Bacteria; phylum Bacillota; class Clostridia; order Lachnospirales; family Lachnospiraceae; genus Coprococcus_C. The sequence goes on from CAVELH010000128.1 coordinate 1,609, forward strand.
ATTTTTTGTTATGCAGGTATATATCGCCCGCCTGTTCAATCGAAAGGAGCCTTGCATCGAATCCATTCATAGCATCTCCTCCATCAACTAAGCCTCTTCTTTATCTTCTACCTTATCTGTTGTGTCTTTATTATCTGTATTAGTGTTGTTATCGGTATTAGTATCATTACCTGTGTCGGTACTGTCACCCTCAGCTTTTTTCTTAAGATACAGATAATAATCATAATCTACAACTGAATCCAAATCCTCAGCAGGATAATATGTATCATTGATTGATAATAAAACTTCTCCATCCTTGACAGTTGCATACTGAACAAGTCCGCTTATCTGTGTTGTCTTACCTGATGAATCTGTGGTATTCATAATTACATATTCTCCAACAAGATTAAGTGAATTGCCCTTCTCTACAGCGTCACTTATATTCATTGTAGCCTCAAGAGCTGAATACTGTGCGAGCTGTGACATATATTCTGTACTGTCACCAGGATTAAGCGGATCCTGATACTGCATCTGTGCTACAAGCAACTGCAGGAAAGCCTCTTTATCCAAATCATTTGACTTGGTATCGCTTGATTTCTTGTTTGACACATAGCTGCTTTCCTTTCCGGTTATATCACTTATTGCTGAATCTACACTTGCCATCTTTTTCCTCCTTTCTGATATTATATTGAATAGCTGACACTGTTACCCTGTGCCTTCATCATGGTAACTGTAAGCTTATCATCTTCGCTTAACTCATCTTCATCCATATCCTCATTAATATTAAGATTGGATGTTCCCTGCGATGTCCTGTTCTGATTATTCTCGTTAAATCCATCTTCACGATTTCCATTATTGAAAAAATCCTGAGGTGCTACCATAACCTCTACCGCATCAACCTTAAGCTCATGGTTATCAAAGGTTTCCTTTAATACTGCTATGCTGCTCTCAATAGCATGTCTTGCACTCTCATTTTCTGCCACAATCTGAGCCTGCATAATTCCATTTCTGTTAGCAACGCTAACCTGAACCTTACCAAGGTTCTCAGGATTAAGCTGCACTGTGATAGATGTATTCTCCTTACTTATATTCACCTTGATGCTGTCTATAATCTGTCTCACTATATCAGCCTGCTCAATCGCATCTGAATAAGTAAAACCTGTATCAACATCCTCAATCTGCATAGCATCATTGATTGCCTGATTCATGTTAGTGATTATAGGATTCTCTGTGCCTTGACTGTTACCCTTCATATCAGAGCTGTTATCAGAGCTGCTATCAGGACTGTTATCAGGTGTTCTGTCAAAGCCTGCTGTGCAATCAGCTTCCTTTACATTAATGTTAACATCACCGTCTGCATCTTCCCTGACTATACTTATATCGACATCTTCGTCGAATTTTATAACCTCTGCATCAGCAACATCATTCTCTGTTTCAGCACCAGCTATAACAGGCTCTATAACCTGAGTATCATCTGATATATCTGATAAAGTAAAATCCTTAAGAGTATCAATAAGCTCATCGACATTGACATCCTCAAGCTTGTAATCCTTAAGAATATCCATAACTGAGCCTGTTATGTCATCAAGTAAGTTAGATAAATCCTCATTGATAAGCAACTCAACCTCTGTCGAGTTATTTACATCTAACACAAATTCCTTCAATGTGTTCACATCAAGTAAATCTGTTATATCAATACCAAAATCAGAGAACATTTTCTCTAACTTCTCATCTGATACCCCAAGTGCATCCTTGATTGCGTCCTTGATATCTGATATCACACCGGCAGCCACATCCTTGGCTGTAACAGTCTTATCCGGCTGTGTCTTAGACATACTGGCTGTATACTTATCAACCTTAATCTTGGTGTCTGTAGCAACAACGCCCTTATCTGACTTGAAATCCGTATTGGTATCAACCTTTACAGATGTCATATTAAGCAATGATGCAAACGCATCCGTCGCCTTATTGTCATCCTTCTGGCTCTTAGATGTATTATCTGTTTTGATATCAATGTTTCCTATTCCATTCGCGGAAATTGCCATCATAACGTCTTATTCCTCCTTTCTTAGTTTATTGTATAGTACCTGTATTTATGGTAAAAGCTTCTTAGTAACGCTTGCAGCAAATGCGGGATCCATAGCCGCAAGTATATTACCCTGAGCTTCGGTACTCATATTATTCATAATAAGTGCCACTGTGTCCATATCGTTGCTCATGCTCTCCAATATCTTGGCTGCACTCGCAGCATCCATACTCTCATATGCAGATGCCAAATCAACGATGTCCTGATCAGCCTGCTTTGCTTCAATTATCTCTCTGTATATCTCCTCAGCATGTTCTGCATCAAGCTCATTGTACCACTCAATATATGTATCGGCATCTGGTGCCGAATCTCCATAGACTATTTCATCATAAAATTCATTTTTTTTCTGTTCAAATGTCTGTTGATCCTCAAGGTTGGCAGAAAGTGTGCTTATCTCAGATGCCTGTTCAGCCACCGTGTCATTAAGTGAGGCTATTTCTGCATCCTTGCTTGCATTAGCCGCATCAAGGACTTTAATCTGTGCCAACGCATCTTCCAGATTATCGTACGGATAATCGCTTTCCTTTGCCACCTCTGCGTCAGAAGCATCAGGCAAAATAGCCCTTATAACAGGAATATCCTTAAATACAGGTCTTAACACCTGACTTCCAAATCCTCCGACATCACATTTTATTAGTAACGCCATAACTGAAATCCATGTTATTACTATCAGAACTACAATTAGTATACCAAGACCTTTTGAAGTTCCCTTTTCTTTTTCTTTATCGTCCATAGCCATAGCTCATTCCTCCGTATATGCTAGACACCCGTCTTAGTCATAGCATGTGTAAACTGATATCCTGCCACCTCATCTGTCTCTTTGTTTTCCTGTGCATTTAACTCCTGCTTAAATGTGTCGAACTGCTTTTCTTTCAGCTTTTCATGCATTTTTCTCTCCTGCATAACCTGATTAAGCTTCTGTCTCACAAGCTCAAGCTCTTTGCTACGCTGTTTTATGATGTCATTTTGTTTAATTATCATATCACCCATGACATCAATCGAATATTTGCACTCCTCTATCTTAAGGAAATCCAGATTTCCCTGTAATGCCTCCTGATATTCCCTGTAATAAGAATCTCTTCTTTCCTCTATTAAAGCAAGCTTCTCTTCCTCTTCTGAAAGCCTCATCCTCGCCTCAGAATATTCCTGCTTTGCTGTCTCCTCGAGCTTTAGCTTTATATCTAATATATTTTGCATGCTGTAGAAAAATTTAGCCATTTAAATCACCACTATTCAAATATATCACTGAGCAGTTTTATCTCCTCATCAAACAGATACTTTGTGTCTACATCCTGCATAAGGAAATCATTAACCTTATCTATCTTGGTTATAGCATAATCTATGTCCTTGTTTGAACCTGACTTATACGCACCTATATTAATCAAATCCTCAGCATCATTGTATGTTGCAAGCACATTCTTAAGCATACCTGCCTTGTTCTTATGTGATTTGTCCGCTACAGCGCTCATACATCTTGATATACTTGCAAGCACATCAATTGCAGGATAATGATTCTTCTGCGCCAGCTTTCTGGACAGCACGATATGTCCGTCAAGTATTCCTCTTGCAGTATCAGTTATAGGCTCATTGAAGTCATCACCATCGACCAATACGGTGTAAAGACCTGTTATAGAACCCTCATATGTGTTACCAGCCCTCTCAAGCAGCTTCGGCATCTCCGAATAAACAGAAGGAGGATATCCCCTTGTAACAGGCGGTTCACCAGACGCAAGTCCAATCTCTCTCTGTGCCATGGAAAATCTGGTCATAGAATCCATCATAAGCAGGACATCCTTGCCATTATCCCGAAAATATTCAGCTATGGCTGTAGCCGTCTTTGCAGCCTTGTTACGGAGAAGAGCAGGTTTATCAGAGGTTGCAACAACCACAACCGAGCGCTTCATTCCCTCCTCACCAAGGTCACGCTCTATGAATTCTCTTACCTCTCTTCCACGCTCACCAATCAATGCTATAACATTTATATCTGCGCGCGTATTTCTTGCAAACATTCCAAGCAGTGTACTCTTACCAACTCCACTACCTGCAAATATTCCAATTCTCTGTCCCTTACCTATTGTGAGCAGGCCATCAACTGCTTTAACACCAAGCGGCAGCACCTCATCAATAAGCTTACGTTTAAGCGGATCCGGCGGTGCAGCATCTATAGGATATTCTGCCTGTGTATTAATTATTTCATCATTTAAAGGTCTGCCAATTCCATCTAATACCTTGCCAAGGAGCCCATCTCCCACAGGTACCTTTAGCACCTCTCCTGTGTTTTTAACTATAGCTCCAAGACCTATTCCATCGACAGAATCAAACGGCATAAGCAAAACCTTGTTATCACGAAACCCTACCACTTCAGACATGACCTCAACAGTTCTGTCCTTTGATATAATCTTGCATAAATCATTAAGGTTGCATGGCGGTCCTACGGATTCCACTGTAAGTCCTACAACCTTACTTACCTTACCGTAGTGTTCAGCGAAATCCATATCAAGCAATATATTATATTTTGAAATATCAAAGCTACTATCCATATAATCACCATATATCAAGCATGGCTGTCGCATCCAGGTAAAAATCCCAGATGGCAGCCATTTATTAATCCGACAATAATTTTATAGCCGTTATAAGATTTCTAACCTGTACATCCATTGATAAATCTATAATTCCATTATCTGTGTCAATCTGACAGGCTCTCCTGTCAAGCTTGCTATCACCATATATCTCTATCTCAATTCCAGGATTAGAAGCACCTATAAGCCTGCTTTTGTTATCCTCAATATAAGAATATAATTCATCCGAAACATGTATAACAAATTTCTTACTAGTGTCAGACTTAGCGAGCGATTCATTAATCATATGAAGCATGACAGGCTTGTAATCATCAACAAGCATTCCTGTAAGCTTATAGATAAGCTTACACGCCAAATCAACAACCTCACGCTCCATGCCCTTAAGCTGTTCATCCATCTGCTGTCTGTCTGAAGCAAGCTGTTTTTCCTGCTCAGCATGAATATTGGCAAGGTAATCATCAGCTCTCTTCATAGCCTCAGTGTTTCCATCCTGAAATCCCTGTTCGTAGCCCTCCTGTCTTGCCTGCTCGCGTATCTCCAATGCAGCCTTCTCCGCGTCTGAAATAATCTGTGCGGCACGAACTCTTGCATCCTCATGCAATGATTTTGCCTTGTCCATCGCCTCATTGAGCAATACCTCATTCACCTGGCTTCCATCATCAGCTTCGTCCTCGTCTGCCTTTTCCTCTAGAGACCTGATTATCCTTCCCGTAGTCTCAGCAGGTGTATCTATCTTCTTTTTATTGGCATCAATAACATACACATCCCCCTGCTTGACAGAAAGATTCTGGAAGCCGCTCTTATATAAATTAGACAACAATCTCGTCACCTCCACCACGAGAGATAACAATTTCTCCTGAATCCTCAAGCTTTCTAATTATATTAACAATCTTCTGCTGTGCATCCTCTACATCCTTAAGACGTACAGGTCCCATGAAGTCCATATCCTCTTTAATC
>CAVELH010000129.1:0-7102 GCA_963616385.1 bacterium
GTAGTTATATTTATGATAGCCGGAGTGTTTGCAGTTTTGATATTGTATGAGTTAAGAAGAATATTTAAGACAGTGCTTAATGATGACTGCTTTGTGAAGAGCAATGTAAGAAGTCTTAACCGTATGGGTATATACAGCTTTGCGATAATGCTTGTCATGCTGTGCAGACTGCCTATGTTCTTCACACCTGCTGTGTTTGTGATAGTTGTAGTATTTCTTATAGCAGGTCTTTTTTCAAGGGTGCTTGCTATAGTATTTGACAGGGCAGTGGAATATAAGCAGGAAAACGATTTTACAATATAAGGAGCATTGATATTATGGCGATAAGAATAGATTTAGATGTAGTTATGGCACAGAGGAAAAAAGGACTAGCAGAGCTTGCGAAGGAGGTAGATATAACGCAGGCAAACTTGTCAATTCTTAAGAATAACAAGGCTAAGGCTATCAGATTTTCCACACTTGATTCTATATGTAAGGCTTTGGATTGCCAGCCAGGGGATATTATTACCTATGTTGATGATTAGGATGGGGGTAAATATTTATGGAGATAACAACTAAAGAAGTTATTGATAATAATGACAATAATAACAGGAAGCTAAACAGATTTAAAACCTGCGGCTTATGGGCTGTATTGTATGGACTGATATGGACGGTTTGTTTATATAAGAATACATCAGGAATAATGACAATAGTATTTGCTGCTGCAACTATAGTGTATTTATATCTTATTATAACAAGGTCAGCTAAGAGCAGAGCATATGGCTATGGAGTAAAGGATAAATTTATATATAAACCTGTTGTGCCATATCTGGTCGGTATATTATTACTAGGAGTTTCTGTATTTTGTACAGACGATAGTTTTATTATATTTATGAACTATATTGGAATATATATACTTGCGATGACAGTGCTATTCGTGTGCTTTGGAAATCTGGAGAGATTCGGACTTTCAGGGTATATAAATAGTCTCATTGGTATGGCAGTAGCTCCGTTTAAGTATGTATTTTCAATTCTTGGCGATGGATTTATGTATATGAGGACGCGCAAGGATAAGGCTTCTATAATACCATATATAGCACTTGGAATTGCACTTGCATTACCATTAATGGCGATTGTTATTGTTATGCTTTCAAATGCGGATGTTGTATTTAAAGCCTTTGTTGACAGGGGAATAAATAATCTTGATATATCTTCAAATATGGTTGGATTTATTGTTTCGCTGATAGTTTCTGTTGTTTATGCTTACGGTATATATTGCAGAGTGAATGAATATAGCTTTTTATCAGTTTATACAAATCAAAAGAATGTAGAGCCAGTAATAGGCATCACATTCAGTATTATGCTTACCATGGTGTATGTAGTATTTTCGGGTATACAGATAATAACATTATTTGCAAAGGAGCGTATGCTTCCGGATGGGTACACATATTCTGAATATGCCAGACAGGGATTTTTCCAGCTTTTATTTGTGGCAGCAATGAACCTTATAGTTGTGCTCGTATGTAATCATGTATTTAAGGATAATAAATTACTTAAAATAATACTAACAGTCATGTGTGGCTGCACATATATAATGATTATATCGTCGGCGGTCAGGATAACTATGTATATAAAGACATACGACCTTACTTATCTGAGATTGCTTGTTATATTTGCGCTTATTAACCTGTCATGCTTATTTGCAGGGGCTATAATTTCTATATATAACAAAAAATTTAATCTGGTTAAGTATATAATCATGGTTTGTGGTGCTTTGTATATAACGCTCTCGTTTGCACATCCTACAGCTATAATAGCAAGATACAATCTTGATAAGAGCATAGAGAGAATTGAAAATGCTGACGGAGAAGCAGTTGATATTGATATATCATATGTGCTTGGCTGCTCTGATGATGCTACATATTATGTATATAAATTTTATGAAGAAATTAACACCATGTCATATGTAAACAATGATATGAAAAATAATATAGAAAATGTTACGAGTAGTGATATAGAAAATGACATAGAGAATAATATAGAAAATAATACAGATAGTGAAATGTATTATTATGTGAAGAATGAATGTATGTCGTATTTTAGAAATGTAAGGTTTGAGTACAGGACATCAGATAATAAAATCAGGGGATTTAATCTGTCTCGTTACAGGGCATACAGGGCTTCTGATAATGCAATAGAAAAATAATAAAAAATTTAAAAATAGTATTGACAAAAAACCAATTAGTGTTATACTCAACATAGAACAGATAGAATAAAGGGTGCTGCGCGAAAGGGTAGTGCCCTGATTGTATGAGGATAGGAGGTAAGAGATATGGATGCTGAAAAATTTACAAGAAAATCACTTGAAGTAATTGAAAATTGTGAGAAGCTTGCATATGAGTACAACAATCAGGAGATAGATCAGGAGCATTTGCTCTACAGTCTTATCACTGTAGATGACAGCCTTATAGCTAAATTGCTGGAGAATATGGGAGTAAACATGGAGAGCTTCTCTAAGGACTGCGAGAAGTTAGTTGCATATCGTCCTAAGGTTTCAGGAGGAAAGCTTTTTACAAGTCAGGATTTCACCAAGGCACTTATTCAGGCTGAGAAGGAATCAAAGCAGATGGGTGACGCCTATGTGTCAGTTGAGCATATCTTCCTCGGTATATTAGAGAAGATGAACAAGGCTGTAAAAGGTCTTATTATGGGATATGGAATCAACAGGAATAAATTCCTTGAGGCTCTTGCCGCAGTAAGAGGCAACAAGAAGGTAGAGAGTGATAATCCTGAGGATACCTATGATTCACTCAACAAATTCGGATATGACCTTGTTGAGCGTGCCAGAGAGCAGAAGTTAGATCCTGTAATAGGAAGAGATACAGAGATTAGAAATATAATCCGTATTCTTTCTAGAAAGACTAAGAATAATCCTGTTCTTATCGGTGAACCGGGTGTAGGTAAGACTGCTGCCATAGAAGGTTTAGCACAGCGAATTGTGAGAGGTGATGTACCTGATTCGCTTAAGGATAAGCAAATATTTGCACTTGATATGGGTGCTATGCTTGCAGGTGCTAAGTACAGAGGTGAATTTGAGGAGAGACTTAAGGCGGTTTTAGATGAGGTTAAAAATTCAGATGGACATATTATATTGTTCATTGATGAGCTTCACACTATAGTAGGTGCAGGTAAGACAGAGGGCTCAATGGATGCCGGAAATATGTTAAAGCCTATGCTTGCAAGAGGTGAGCTTCACTGTATCGGTGCTACAACCTTAGATGAGTACAGAAAGTATATCGAGAAGGATGCAGCCCTTGAGAGACGTTTCCAGCCTGTAATGGTTAATGAGCCGTCAGTTGAAGATACAATATCTATTCTTAGAGGTATCAAGAACAGATATGAGGTGTTCCATGGTGTCAAGATAAGTGATGGTGCGTTGGTAAGTGCAGCTACACTCTCTAACAGATATATTACGGACAGATTTTTGCCTGATAAGGCGATAGACCTTGTTGATGAGGCTTGTGCCATGATTAAGACAGAGCTTGATTCCATGCCGACAGAGCTTGACGAGATATCACGTAAGATAATGCAGATGGAGATAGAGGAGGCAGCACTTAAGAATGAGACTGACCATCTCAGTCAGGACAGACTTAATACACTTCGTCAGGAGTTATCAGAGTTAAAGGATAAGTCAAAGCAGATGAAGGCAGTCTGGGAGAATGAGAAGAAGGGCGTAGAGCGTATCAGACAGCTCAGGGAAGAACTTGAGGATGTTAAGAATAAGATACAGATTGCACAGAGAAGCTATGACCTTGAGAAGGCTGCTGAGCTACAGTATGGACGTCTGCCTCAGCTACAGAAGGAGCTTGAAGAATTAGAGAGCAATGCCTCTGAGAAGGAGAGAAGCCTCGTACACGAATGTGTAACTGACGAGGAGATTGCCAAGATTGTATCTAAATGGACCGGAATTCCTGTTGCAAAGCTTACAGAGAGTGAGAGAAATAAGACCTTACATCTTGCTGATGAGCTCCACAAGAGAGTTGTCGGACAGGATGAGGCAGTACATCTTGTAAGCGATGCTATTATCCGTTCTAAGGCTGGTATAAAGGATCCAACTAAGCCAATCGGTTCATTCTTATTCCTTGGTCCTACAGGTGTAGGTAAGACTGAGCTTGCCAAATCACTTGCACAGGCATTGTTTGACAATGAGGCAAGCATGGTTCGTATTGATATGAGCGAATATATGGAGAAGCACAGTGTGGCAAGGCTCATAGGAGCTCCTCCGGGATATGTTGGCTATGATGAAGGCGGACAACTCACCGAGGCAGTAAGGAGAAAACCATATTCGGTAGTTCTTTTTGATGAGATTGAGAAGGCACATCCGGATGTATTTAATGTTCTGTTGCAGGTGCTTGATGATGGACGAATAACAGATTCAAAGGGTAAGACAGTAGATTTCAAGAATACTATACTTATCATGACATCAAATATAGGTTCTGAATATCTGTTAGAGGGAATAGACGATAGTGGCAATATAAAACCTGATTGTGCAGCTAGTGTAATGAACAGCTTAAAGGCACATTTCAGACCAGAGTTCCTTAACAGACTTGATGAGACTATAATGTTTAAGCCTCTTGATAAGACATCAATCTCTGGAATAGTTGAGCTTCTGTTAAAGGAGCTTAACACAAGAATTGCCGATAAGGAGCTTAAGCTTACGCTTACAGAAAAGGCTATAGACCACATTATTGAGGCAGGCTATGATCCTCACTATGGAGCAAGACCGTTAAAGAGATATTTACAGAAGAATGTGGAGACATTGGTTGCAAAAAGTATACTTGGCGGAACCTTAAGGGCAGGTGATACCATAACATTAGATTATGATGGCAGCCAGTTATTTATTAAGTAACAATTAAATAACAATAAATGATAAAATAAATAAGAAATGGCACTACTGGTATCAATAGCAGAGCGTATCTGCATGAAACCGATAGTGCCATTTTTGTTTTAGTATATTGTAAAAATAAACTTGTGTTATATATCTTCTTATCTGTTGTTTATTGGGATATAAGGTCTTGCGTCAGCAACGGATCTGTACGCAGGTCTTATTATCTTATTAGCGTTAGTCAATTCCTCAATACGATGTGCGCTCCATCCGGCTATTCTTGCCACGGCAAAAAGTGGTGTGAACAGTTCGTCAGGGAGACCGAGCATAGAGTATACAAAGCCGCTGTAGAAATCTATGTTAGGACTTACACCCTTGTATATCTTACGCTTGTCAGCGATAACCTCCTTGGCTATTCTTGCAACATTCTTATAGAGCTCATATTCGTCCTGCTTGCCCTTCTCATCTGAGAGCTTACCTACGAAACGCTCGAAGAGTATTGCTCTTGGATCTGAGATAGAGTATACTGCATGTCCCATACCATATATAAGACCTGCCTTGTCAAATGCTTTCTTATCAAGCAAATCACAGAGATAGGAGCGTATCGCATCCATGTCCGACCAATCCTTTACATGCTCCTTTAAGTCATCAAACATGAGCTTAACCTTGACATTTGCACCTCCATGCTTAGGACCTTTTAGTGAGCAGAGTGAAGCTGCAACAGATGAATAGGTGTCTGTTCCTGATGAGGTTACAACGTGTGTTGTGAAGGTAGAGTTATTACCACCGCCATGCTCAGCGTGAAGAACGAGAGCGAGGTCAAGCACCTTTGCCTCTGTATCAGTATAGCTCTTGTCCTGACGGAGAAGTCTTAAGATGTTCTCGGCAGTTGAGAGCTCTGGCTTCTGGTTGTGTATATATAATCCGTGTCCCTGGTCATAGTGTCTGTATGCGAGATAAGAATATACAGCCATAGCAGGGAAGTTGGCAATAAGCTCAATGCTCTGTCTCAAAACATTAGGTATTGAAATATCAGATGTGTTGGCATCATATGAGCTTAAGGTAAGTATACTTTTGGCAAGTGCATTCATTATGTCTCTGTTAGGAGTTTTAAGAATTACATCTCTGACAAAGTGATGAGGAAGTCTTCTGTATGAGCCAAGCAGTTCATTGAAGTTTGCTAACTCAGAGGCAGTAGGAAGCTCACCAAATAAAAGGAGATATACTGTCTCCTCATAACCAAATCTGTCTTCACTGGTAAATCCGTTGACAAGGTCAAATATATTAATTCCTCTGTAGAATAATTCACCCTCTATAGGAGTAGAAACACCATCTATAACTCGTGATGAGTTGATGGTTGATATCTCAGTTAAGCCTGTAAGTACGCCCTTGCCATCAAGGTCACGGAGACCGCGCTTAACCTCATACTTAGTATAAAGCTCAGGATCTATACGGTCATGCTCCTCACATAACTTGGCAAGTCTTGTAAGTTCGGGGGTAACGGATGAAAATTCGATTTCGTTCATTAAATCACTCCTTGCAAAATTAGTCACATTTATAACTGTCAAAATAAATAATATTATGTATAGTAGTAATAATATAATACAAAATTATAAAATTGGCAAATAAAGAAAATTTTGTTTACTATCGTTTCTCTACGATTTATAATATTATGATGTGAGTGTAAAAAGAGAAATATGCCACTCACGGATGTGTTTAAATTGCCTTGCAATTTGAAAAAGTGGGAGGATGACATGTACACACATGAGAAAAAGATACTGTTTTCTGATATAGATATGAGTGCAAAAATGTCAGTAAGCGGAATACTTAACGCATTGCAGGATTGTGTGAATATAAATTCAGAGTCTATAGGCAGAGGCATTAAGTATATGAAGGAGACAGCGAGAGCATGGTTTGCTATTAGCTGGAATATAGAGATAAAGAGATATCCGGAGATGTTTGAGGATGTTGTCGTTAAAACGTGGCCATATGCATTTTCGGCATCAATGGGCTATAGAAATGTTATAATAACCGATTCTGATGGAAATGATATTATATGTGCGGATTCTATATGGACGCTTGTAGATACCAATACAGGACGACCTGTTAAGATAACGGATGAGGACAGGAAGGGTTACGATACTGAGCCTGAATATCCTATAGAAAAGTCCGGAAGAAAGATAAAGCTTCCGAAGGATATACCTCATGTCGGTGAGGTTACGGTGTGTCGTGCTGACA
>CAVELH010000130.1:0-7074 GCA_963616385.1 bacterium
ACCTTGCTCGGTGTAACGGGTTCAGGTAAGACCTTCACTATGGCTAACGTAATTGCCAAGCTTAACAAGCCAACACTTATTATATCTCATAATAAGACGCTTGCCGCACAGCTATATAGTGAATTTAAGTCATTCTTTCCACATAATGCAGTTGAGTATTTTGTTTCATATTATGACTACTATCAGCCGGAGGCATATGTGCCATCCACTGACACTTATATAGCTAAGGATTCAGCTATCAATGACGAGATAGATAAGATGAGGCACAGTGCGACCTCTGCACTTATTGAGCGAAAGGACGTTATAGTTGTATCGTCCGTATCATGTATCTATGGATTGGGAGATCCCGAAGAATACAAGGCTATGATGATGGCACTCCGCCCAGGTATGACCAAGGACAGAGATGAGGTTATAAGACAGCTTGTAGATATACAATACACCAGAAATGAGATGGACTTTACAAGAGGTACATTTCGTGTCAAGGGTGATGTTGTGGATGTTCTTCCTGTATCAACATTTGAGGATGGACTTCGTATAGAATTTTTTGGAGATGAGATAGACAGAATAGTGGAGTTTGATCCGCTTACAGGAGAGATTAAGAGGAATCTCTCATTTGCGTGTATTTTCCCTGCATCTCATTATGTCGTTGCTCCCGACAAGCTGGAGCGTGCCATAGGGGAGATAGAGGTAGAGCTTGATGAGCGTGTGAGGTATTTCAAGGAGAATGATAAGCTTCTTGAGGCACAGCGAATCAAGGAGCGTACTGATTTTGATATGGAGATGCTTAAGGAGACTGGTTTTTGCTCTGGAATAGAGAATTATTCCCGTGTTATGGCAGGTCTTGAACCCGGAGCTACACCTAATACTCTGCTTAAGTTTTTTGATGGAGATTATCTTATTATTATAGATGAGTCACATATAACACTGCCTCAGATAAGAGGTATGTATGCAGGTGACCGTTCAAGAAAGCAGACACTTGTGGACTATGGTTTCAGACTTCCGTCGGCTCTTGACAACAGACCTCTTAATTTTGAGGAGTTTGAGGAGAGGGTTGATAAGATTCTTTATGTATCTGCCACACCGTCTGATTATGAGCAGACACATGAGGAGAACAGGGAGGAGCAGATTATTCGTCCTACAGGACTTTTAGATCCGCCTGTAAGTGTCCGTCCTGTAACAGGTCAGGTTGACGATTTGATTGCGGAGGTCAACAAGGAGACTGAGAAGGGCAATAAGGTGCTTGTCACAACTCTTACTAAGAGGATGGCTGAGGATTTGACAGATTATATGAGGCAGCTTGACATTAAGGTTAAGTACCTTCATTCAGATATCGACACGCTGGAGCGTATTGAGATAGTGAGAGATTTGAGAATGGGTGTATTTGATGTTCTTGTCGGAATTAACCTTCTTCGTGAGGGATTGGATATACCGGAGATTACATTGGTTGCCATTCTTGATGCTGACAAGGAGGGCTTCCTTCGTTCAGAGACATCACTTGTTCAGACTATAGGTCGTGCAGCCCGTAACTCAGAGGGACATGTAATTATGTATGCGGATGTTATAACTGATTCAATGCGCCATGCTATTGATGAGACTAACAGACGTAGGAGTATTCAGGATGCTTATAATAAGGAGCATGGAATTATCCCTCAGACTATCAAGAAGGAGATTCGTGATGTAATATCCATGGAGGCTGATGGTGATGCTGCACCTAAGAAGAAGGGTGGAAGATATGCTAAGGATCCTGAGTCTATGACTAAGAAGGAGCTTAAGGAAGAGATTGCAAGACTGACTAAGAGAATGAATAAGGCAGCATCAGAGCTCAACTTTGAGGAGGCTGCTGTGCTTAGAGATGAGCTGAAGGATTTAAAAATAAAATTGCGTGATTATGATGACTAAATTGATGTATACTATGTATGATATCATATGTTATCAGGCACTTGTGAAATATATGATGATTTATGGAGTTTCATATATCTATTATATAATATATTAAGGAGGAAAAAGGTATGGTAAGAGATGATTTGGTGGCAGAGATTTCAATGAGATGTGACATTCCTATGGAGGATGTTGAGGAGGTACTTGAGGAGGAAGATATAATCCTGTATGAGCATGAGAAGCGCAGAAAGAGAAGAAAGCGTATGTGTGTATTCTCTATGATTATTGTGTTTATAGCTGGTGTGGCTGCGGCTGCAATATGTCTTGACAGGAAGGACAAGATTAGCTTGGCAGAGATAGAGGATATGATAAAAAGTAACATTAAGAAGTATGCAGATAAGATAAAGGCTTAATATTTTGACAGATAAGATAGTGGCATAGAGATATTGGAGAGTAACAATGAGTGAGCATAAGTATATTACAATTAAGGGTGCAAGGGAGCACAATCTGAAGAACATTGACATTAAGATTCCGAGAGACCAGTTTGTAGTTTTGACAGGATTATCTGGTTCTGGTAAGTCATCCTTGGCATTTGACACAATATTTGCTGAGGGGCAGAGAAAATATATGGAATCTTTATCGTCATATGCAAGGCAGTTCTTAGGACTTGCTGACAAACCGGATGTAGATAAGATAGAGGGATTATCGCCATCTATATCTATAGATCAGAAGTCAACCAACAGAAATCCGCGTTCTACAGTTGGTACGGTAACTGAGATATATGATTATCTGAGATTATTGTATGCAAGGATTGGTATTCCACACTGCCCGAAATGTGGTAAGGAGATTATGCGACAGACAGTTGACCAGATGGTTGATGAGCTTATGCTCCTTTCTGAGAAAACAAAGTTTCAGCTTTTAGCACCTGTTGTAAGGGGAAGAAAGGGTGAGCATGTCAAGCTGCTTGAGCAGGCTAAGAAAAGTGGATTTGTACGAGCTATAATTGACGGAAGTATGTATGAACTCTCCGAGGAGATAAGTCTTGATAAGAACAAGAAGCATAACATAGATATAGTAGTTGACAGACTGGCTGTTAAGCCGGGAATAGAGAAGAGACTTACAGATTCTATAGAGACAGTGCTTAAGATGTCAGAGGGACTTGTGAAGGTTGATGTGATAGGAGGGGAGGAGCTTAAGTTTTCTGCTAGCTTTTCCTGCCCTGATTGTGGAATAAGCATAGATGAGATTGAGCCTAGAAGCTTTTCCTTCAACAACCCGTTTGGTGCATGTCCATGCTGTACAGGTCTTGGATTTAGAAGTGAGTTCGATGTTGACCTGATGATTCCAGACACATCCCTAAGTCTTAATGAGGGTGCAATATCAGTAATCGGATGGCAGTCAAGCGGAGACAAGAAGAGCTATACTCATGCCTGCCTTGAGGCATTATCTAAGGAGTATGGATTTTCGCTTGATGTTCCGTACAGAGAACTGCCAGAGGCGGCTAAGAAGGTAATATTATACGGAACAGGTGGCAGAAGAATCCGTGTATTCTATCAGGGAAGCCGTGGCGGCGGAGAGTATATGGTTGACTTTGAAGGTCTGATTAAGAATGTTCAGAGAAGATACAGAGAGACCTCTGCTGAGACAATCAAGGAAGAGTACGAGGAGTATATGACAACTATTCCTTGTGAGGAATGTCATGGCAAGAGACTTAAGCCTAGCTCACTTGCAGTTACAGTTGGTAACAAGAATATATCAGATATAACAGAGATGTCTATAGTAAAGCTCAATAAGTTTATGAATGAGCTAGAACTTACTGAGAGACAGCAGATTATAGGTGCTCAGATATTGAAGGAGATAAAGGCGAGATTAGGATTTCTGATTAATGTAGGACTTGATTATCTCTCTTTATCAAGAGCTACGGGAACATTGTCAGGTGGCGAGGCTCAGCGCATAAGACTTGCAACCCAGATAGGCTCAGGTCTTATGGGAGTGGCTTATATACTGGATGAACCGAGTATAGGCTTACATCAGAGAGATAACGATAAGCTTATCGCAACACTTAAGAGATTGCGTGATTTGGGCAATACACTTCTTGTTGTTGAGCATGACGAGGACACAATGTTTGCGGCAGACCATATTGTAGATATAGGTCCGGGAGCTGGCTCTAATGGTGGATATGTTGTCGCGCAGGGAACAGCGGAGGATATAATGGCATGTCCTGAGTCAATAACAGGTGCATATCTCAGTGGAAGAATTAAGATTCCTGTTCCGGAGGAGAGAAAGCAGCCTACAGGATTTATAGAGGTTATTGGTGCGAGACAGAATAACCTTAAGAATATTAATGTCAAGTTCCCACTTGGCGTTATGACCTGTGTTACCGGAGTATCAGGCTCAGGTAAGAGCTCGCTTGTCAATGAGATATTATATAAGAGGCTTGCAAGAGAACTCAATCGTGCCAAGATAAAGCCGGGAGACCATGATGATATTACCGGGCTTGAACAGTTAGATAAGATTATCAATATAGACCAGTCACCTATAGGACGTTCTCCACGTTCTAACCCTGCAACATATACAGGTGTTTTTGACCAGATAAGAGATTTATTTGCCAATACAAGAGATGCCAAGGCTATGGGATATAACAAGGGCAGGTTCTCTTTTAATGTTTCAGGTGGAAGATGTGAGGCATGTAAGGGTGATGGTATAATCAAGATAGAGATGCATTTTCTGGCGGATGTTTATGTGCCGTGTGAGGTATGTGGAGGCAAGAGATATAATCGTGAGACACTTGAGGTTAAGTACAAGGGTAAGAATATATATGATGTTCTTGACATGACAGTGGATGAGGCTTGCGAATTCTTTGCGAATGTACCTTCAATACTCAGAAAGATAAGTACCTTGCAGGATGTTGGACTTGGCTATATAAAGCTGGGACAGCCATCCACAACTCTCTCAGGAGGCGAGGCACAGAGAATTAAGCTTGCAACCGAGCTTTCAAGAAGAAGTACAGGTAAGACAATATATGTATTAGATGAGCCGACTACAGGACTTCATTTTGCAGATGTGCATAAGCTTGTAGATATACTTAGAAAGCTGTGTGAGGGTGGCAACACAGTTGTTGTTATAGAGCACAACCTTGATGTCATAAAAACTGCTGACTATATAATAGATATAGGTCCTGAGGGTGGAGAGAAGGGCGGCACTATAGTTGCCAGCGGAACACCTGAGGAGATAGTTAAGTGCAGGAAATCTTACACAGGTAAGTATCTTAAGAAATATCTGAAATAAAAATTAGACGGCAATACCGATACGGGGGTGGTATTGCCGTCTGTGTAATATAGACAGGTTATGTGATTATAATATTGCTGCTATGTGAAATTCAAAAGAGTATTTGTGTTAAACCTATGTAAAATAAATATTTTCTTTATTTTTTTGAAATCATATAGTATAATCATGGGGAAAGCAATACACGGTGTTATGACATTGTGAATTACGAAAATACATTATATGAAACGGAGGAATTTACAAATGTTAGTTTCAGCTACAGAGATGTTGAAGAAGGCAAAAGCTGGCAAGTATGCAGTAGGTCAGTTCAACATTAATAACCTTGAGTGGACAAAGTCAATTCTTTTAACAGCACAGGAGCTTAACTCTCCAGTTATCCTTGGTGTATCTGAGGGTGCTGGTAAGTACATGACAGGCTTCAAGACAGTTGCAGCTATGGTTAAGGCTATGGATGAGGAGTTAGGAATTACTGTTCCTGTAGCACTTCACCTTGACCACGGAACATACGAAGGATGCTATAAGTGTATTAAGGCTGGATTTACATCTATCATGTTTGATGGTTCACATTACCCATTTGAGGAGAACCTTGCTAAGTCAACAGAGTTAGTAAATGTTGCTCATCAGTTAGGCCTTTCTATCGAGTGTGAGGTTGGCTCAATTGGTGGAGAGGAAGACGGTGTTGTAGGTATGGGTGAGTGTGCTGATCCAGAAGAGTGTAAGACAATCGCTGACCTTGGCGTAGATATGCTTGCAGCAGGTATCGGTAATATCCATGGTAAGTATCCTGAGAATTGGCAGGGACTTTCATTCGAGACACTTGATGCTATTCAGCAGAAGACAGGTATCATGCCACTCGTTCTTCACGGTGGTACAGGTATCCCAGCAGATATGATTAAGAAGGCTATCTCACTTGGCGTTTCAAAGATTAACGTTAATACAGAGTGCCAGTTAGCATTCCAGGAAGCTACACGTAAGTATATCGAGGCTGGTAAGGATGTTGAAGGTAAGGGCTTTGATCCTAGAAAGCTTCTTGCACCTGGTGCAGAGGCAATCAAGGCAACTGTAAAAGAGAAGATGGAACTCTTCGGTTCAGTTGGCAAGGCATAAGAGCTGTAGAATATTTTAGGCATGTAATATGCATTAAGGAGCTGCTGGTCAGCTCCTTTTTTAGTTTAGGTACTTTACTGATGTAAAAAAGGGCAATCATGTAATACATAGATAATACGCTCAAAGTAAAAGTAGAATAATAAATTGTTGTATGATATAATAAAACATATTCAGTCGAATTAGAAAAAATAGGGGAAGGAACAAGAGAAAAATGGAATTAATATTATTAGTTTTGATTATATGGATAACTATTTCTGTAACAAAAAAAGTTAAATATAAAAAATTGGAAGCGGAAGTTTTAAAAGAGTTAGGATTTTTAAATTGGTCTGCTGTTCCCTATTTTGATGAATATGTAATTGTAAAAAGTCGTCAAACATTAAACAAGTATGATAATGTGAAATTTTTTAAAGAAAATAAAGGTAAATTAGAGGCAGCAGAAAAAGTCATTTTGCAAAAAAAGGAAGTTTCAAATGCTTTGGTAAGTTTTCTTGAGAATAATACTTATAAAAAACGTATTATGTATAAACAGGTTGAAAAAAATATTAATATGCTTTTGAAAAATACACAGGCGTATAGAATTTGTGTTGATTATATTTCATCTGCGGGCAATCATTTAGGTAGAAAAGAAATCTGTGTTACACAGTATTTAATTGATAAGTATAAGGAAGAACCATCTATTCTTATGGGAAAAGGTGAATATAATAAATATTTAAAGGAACAGCAAAAGGAATTATTAAATCAAAAACATCATGAACATTATGAAAAAGTAAATTCTATTATTGATTATGTAAATCAGAATAAGGA
>CAVELH010000131.1:0-7069 GCA_963616385.1 bacterium
AAAACGAGACGACCGAAGTCGCCTCGTAAAAGTCTAACTTTGAGGGGTCACCTCAAATATAATCCATAACCTTTTTACTATGTTATATAATTTTAATCTAACGTTTCCCCATCCATTGCCTCTGGTCTATTTCCGTCTGGCATACTTCCATCCGGCATTTCTGGTCTTTCTCCATCCGGCATCACTCCATCCGGCATTTCTGGTCTTTCTTCACCTGACATTCCTCCATCTGGCATTTCAGGTCTTTCTTCACCTGACATTCCTCCATCTGGCATATTCTGCATATCAGGGGCCTTTCCGTCTCCCATATTACCCATTGAACCCATATCTGATATGTTAATATCCGAAGCATCCACTAAAGTACTGCTATCTGACTGCTGTCCCTCACTTGTAGAAGGAATAGTTCCAGAAAGCTGCCCGCTCACGCTACTGGCCCTAAGCTCTAAGAACTCTAATAGCGTTTCAACTCCGGTCTCATATTCATCATATGTACAGAATTTAGTCGGATCCTTTTCTACATATGGAGAAATCATTTCCGCCGTTGACTGAACCAACTCTTCTATATAACCACTGTCAAAGCACTCAGTTATAAATTCTGAAAAATATTCATGATACTGTTCAGTATATTCTTCATTTTCAAATATCCATGCAAGCATAGGTCTTGAATCAACTGTACCACCTGATACGGGTGTATCAATAGGGTAATTGACAAGCTCTGTCGCGTTTCCATTTGAACCATCACCCTGACCTCCCCCTGCCGAAAATCCACCAAAGGCAAGATTGTAATCCCATGGTATCATAGACATTTTTCCGTCCTCTTCATACAGGTAATAATTATGTATCATAGAGCCTGTATAGCTGTCAAAATTGCATACAAAATTATGTACAACAAAGTATCTTATAACCTCATCAACGTCTACCACATCCTCAATATTCTCATTTTCATTTAGCTTTTTAAGGCTTTCTATAAGCCTGTCCTTGTCATCATCTGATATATTTGTCTTGGCGTTATCAAAGATATTGGAATAACTGTCATAATCATCATCACTATATATCAATGAAACATCTTCTGATGAAGAACCACCCTGCATACCATTTTCATCTTCACGTCTATCTGACATCTCTGTTCCGTCTGGTGGCTCACCGGCATTACTCATATCTGGCATCTCACCTGCATTTTCCATATCTGGCATTTCACCTGCATTTTCCATATCTGGCATCTCACCATCTGACACCTCACCGCCATTTTCCATATCTTGTGGCTCTCCACCATTTCTTATATCCGGCATTTCACCATCTCCGCCAACCTGAGTCTGCGTAGTATCTGGCTTATATAATTCCCCGTAATCAGAGCCATAATTTCTCGAAAGAAAGCTCTCCTCAACACCCTCAACAGCAAGGTATAATCCGAAGTCCTCACCATTTACGGTTATATAAACATAGCTGCACAACGGACTGTCCACTCCAAAATATCCCATCATCTGATATACCAGATAATCCTTCATATAAGTATTGTCCTGTATTATATTATTTAATGATAATTTATCTAATCCATAATAAGATTTTGCAGAATCATAATGGTCAAATTCTATCTTAAAACTATACCTGTCATTTCCGTATGCCGAAACTGAGCTTAACGACGTATTTCCCTTTGCTCTTATTCCAACATTTTTATATGCCTCATTGTCTATAATTACAGCACAGCTTGTATATTCTTCATCCTCACAGCCATCAATAAACTCATCCCAGTCATCCATAACTATGTCAATTGTATGTACATATGACGTATCAAACAATCTGCTCTCATATCCAAATGTTTTGCCAGATACCTCTATGCCAAGAGAGCTGCCATTACAAAAAGCTATCGTAATAATAATTGTGAATACCATAATTATACAGCATATTTTATCTATATTTTTATGAGTTGACATAACATCACCTCCTATGCGGTGTAATCTCCATTATAGCTAACAAGTGCTGCACTATTTATACCATTCATCTCAGACAAAACATTTACAAAATCCACATTTTCATCCTTCAGTCTAACTTCCATATTAAGCTCAA
This sequence comes from bacterium, assembly GCA_963616385.1. Classification (GTDB taxonomy): domain Bacteria; phylum Bacillota; class Clostridia; order Lachnospirales; family Lachnospiraceae; genus Coprococcus_C. The sequence continues at coordinate 2,065 of CAVELH010000131.1, forward strand.
CACATCCCATCTTCACAATCTTGCTCTTGACAACGCTCTTCTTCACCTGTTTTTTTATGAAATCATTTGCTGCAAGCTCACTGTCATGATTTTCACAATTAACAATCAATATGTATGGATTTAAATGTGATTTTCTATTTACAAATACCAACAGTATAATTCCGATAAATGCACTTCCTATAACTGCAAGCGGTATCATACCTGCTGCCAATACTATGCCTACCGCTATCGCCCAAAATAAGTACGCGATATCTAAAGGATCTTTTATTGCCGCCCTGAAACGAACTATAGAAAGAGCACCTACCATGCCGAGTGACAGTACAACATTAGATGTAACTGCAAGTATTACAACAGTTGTTATAAGCGTCAGTGCAATAAGAGTTACTCCAAAGCTAGACGAATACATAACCCCCGTATACGTTTTTTTATATACAAAAAATATGAATACCCCTATTCCAAATGCAAGCACCATAGCAATAAGCATATCTATAATACTGACACTGTTAATATTCTCCAAAAAGCTTGACTTAAAAACGTCTCCAAATCCCATATCTATAACCTCCTATTTTATCCGTATATTCTACAGGCTGCATATTTGGAAAATGCTCCTGCTCTTCTATTCTCAAGCTGTATAACATTTCTTATTGTATCTGGAAGAAATGAGTCCCACTTTACTTCAAGAATCCTTACATCATCCATAATCGGCAGCATTAAACAGTCAGGATTCAAAAAATCCATTCCATACATACCGGTTCTTATATCATAATCCATCGTTATTCTCACATTTCCTGCGGCATATGTATACGCTTCCCTTGTGTAATCTACAATAGTTTTTGGTCGAAGTCCCTGATTCATCATTTTAAGATACAGCTCTTTGACAAGCGGTCTCTCCGATTCACGCATCCACTCAAAATCACCCCTTAATAATAAATTAACCTCATTTGCTGTAACAAATGTACATTCTTTACAGGTTAATCCATTAAGCTTAGACTTCTTTTCAAGCTTTATAAATGTTGTGTCACCATTGTAGTATCTTATTCTATATTTTTCTCTGGCATTTAAACCATTCACCTTTTCCATAAGAGCCTTATCATAAATGTTATCAAAATACAGGCTCCTTATAGTATAGCAGCCATTTACAGAGTTGCTGTCCGCAGCTGCTATTACAGATAATTTTGAACGTAACAAAAGTATATCTGCCTGTGTTATTTCGTGCTTAATTTCATGACGATATTTCATATGACGGTTCACCTCCTTCTTTCTACTGTTTTACTGTACATGTAGATGTTAGCAGGTGAACCTTAGATTTACTTTAGAAATAATTTTTGATTATATTTCTTATTCATTTAATTCGTGGATATTATCAGACAATTTACGAAGTGAAGTTACTATCTGTGTACTTGCCTTTCCCATTCCATCAGCAAGCTTTTGAACTTCAGCAGCCACCACGGTAAATCCGCGTCCCGCTTCTCCTGCTCTTGCCGCTTCAATAGCTGCATTTAAAGCAAGTATTCTCTGTCTGCCACTAAACTCCTCTATCTTCTTTGTCATCTCAGTTGCATCATCAATGTAAGCAACCGATTCCTGTATACCATTCTGTAGCTTATCAAGCAAATGACTATTAAGCTGTGCATTATAGCATGAGCGGACATACATATTAATCACATCACCAAGCAATGTAGCAGCAGCCTCAATTTCCTTCCTTGACTTTACATTAACCTTATGTAACGCCTTGACATACTTATCTTCATCTATGCCAAGCTCTCTCGCTGTACGACGAAATTCCTCATCATCTGGATTTTCAGGAAGAACCTGTCCACCAATTACACTTCCAAGAGTAGTCCCATCATCTAATGTAATAGGGATGCCAAAATCCACTAATCCAGCATGACAGGAATAAACTCCCTTTCCCTCACGATCACATTGCTCACATCTTTTACAGCCTTCAACACTGCCTCTGGTCAAATCAATACAAAACTCTGTAAAGTTATAGCACTCACTGATATACTTACCATCAGCACCAACCGCAACCGTTGCAAGCCCTGTGCTTGTCGCCCAATTTTTCATAATATTTTCGAATTTTTCCATATTACAGAAATCTTCTATGCGTATCATACAAAACACCCCCACACATCTTGTAATAATATACAATTAATTATAGCATTTTTGTCTGTTTTTAACAATACATTATAGCCTTTATTATATAACTAGCTTAAATATAATCTCCCCATCACCAACATACTCCGCACTAATCTTCCCCTTATACATCTCTGCGATTGCCTTGGCAACCGAAAGACCTATGCCATATCCACCATTTTTTTGTGTTCTCGCAGAATCTCCCCTATAAAATCTGTCAAATAACCTGCCTGCCGGAACATCTGGTAATGTCTCGCAGGAATTTTGGCATTTTATGATACAATTATGATGTCCCTCATGCAATGTGAACCTTATATGTCCACCCTCAGGTGTATACTTTATCGCATTATCCATAAGAATATTAATAAGCTGCGTCATATGCTCCTTATTTACATGTACCTTAATATTGTCACTTATATCAACACCTAAATCAATATTCTTTAACTCTGCCGACTCCGAAAAAGCTTCAACTATATCCTTAGAAAGTCTGCTTATATCCACATCCTCCATAACAGTGTTAAGATTTCCCTCATCCATCTTGGAAAGAGAGAGAAGATTCTTCATAAGTCCGGACAAACGCTCTGCCTGACTTCTTATATTTTTGCTCCACTTACTCTCGCCATTGTGAAGCTCCATGGCATCTGTATTTGCAAGTATTATTGCAAGAGGTGTCTTAATCTCATGTCCCGCATCTGTTACAAATTGCTTCTGTCTCTCTATATTGGCAGCGATAGGTCTTATTGCATGCTTTGAAAGGCCTATAACAAGCAATAGCATCAATATCCAGCCAACCAAACCAATTATAATTGATATTATAAGTACAGATAATATTGTTCTCCTTATATTGCTTACATTCAAAAATACAATTACGCTTCCCTGTCCATCTGCTGACTCTCTTATCTGATAATGGAGATTGTCAAATGAGCCCTCTTTTGATGAACCACCTATAACCTGCTGCACATACTCCATTGCCTCAGCCTCATCCACAGATGAAATGTGGCTTACATCGACATATACTATATCCCCATCAGAATCTACCCTTGCATTGAAATATCTTGCCGCCATAACCATATCCTCGCTAATAGCGGGATTAAATATATCATTCATACCGGGCTTTTTATATGGTTCATCATAAGGGTTTCCTATATCCTCCGGCGTCCCTATATCCTCTGGTGGCTGTTGCCTATCTGCCGGATTCTCCGGTGCTTCTGCATTATCCATCGGTGACGGTACACTTTTACTCTCAGTGTCAAGCAGCATATTCATGGTATTATCTGACTCGTTATGGACACGCCATATATTTATACCATTTATCGTGCCAAGGAGCATCAATATAAGAACAGTGATTGCAGCCATAGCGGTAATTATGAATTTCTTCTGAAGTGTTTTTATCATTTTATCTCCTCCAGCCTGTACCCAATTCCTCTCTTTGCCTGAATTTCCACATTAACATCTAATGCCTGTAACTTTTTTCTAAGATATGATATATATACCCATACAACACCTATCTCAGCATCAGTATCGTATCCCCATACCTTCTCAAGTATAGTCTCAGACGATAAATATATACCCTGATTAAGCATAAATAACTCCATCATCTGATATTCAAGCTTAGGCAGCACAAAGCTCTGTCCATTTCCACACAACTCATAGCTGTGCATATTTAACGTAAGCTTTCCGCATTTCAGGATATCAGGTGTAAATTCCTCTCTTCGTCTTAACATTGCCCTTATTCTGGCAAGCAGCTCTCCCATTGCAAATGGCTTCGGCAGATAATCATCCGCTCCCATATCTAAGCCTGCTATTCTGTCCTCTATCTCAGCCTTTGCAGTAAGTAAAAGCACCGGTGTCCTGTCCCCACGCTCGCGAAGCTTCTTTAAAACCTCCAAGCCGCTCATTTTAGGCATCATTATATCTAATATAATTCCATCGTATTCTCCAAGCTCCGCATATTCTAATGCCTCAGCTCCATCATATACAGCATCAACAATATATTTATGATATGTAAGTATGTCCACCAACGCTTCGGACATATCTACTTCATCCTCTGCCAATAAAAGCTTCATGGTTTTACTCTCCATTTCTTAATATTTATACCATATTATAATTCAGTCTTTATCTGATATCAATAAAGGTTATTTAATATATTTTTTCACAATTTTTTCATATTATATTATTGACTTTAATTTATTATTTGATATAATGCATTTACAAGATAATTACAAAATTATCAATTAGGCAATGAAACCTTGACTGTGTCGGTATGCAGCCATTCGTTGAGCCAGCCAGTGGGTTATGCGATAACCACAAACCGAATAGGTTCTTATAACCGAACGAAAACGCTTTTACAGAACCTTACATATGTAAGGTTCTTATTTTTTACTAAGGAGGTTATTTTTTGCACACACAACATAATATACTGTATGAAGCTGCTGCCATATGGGATATACTTACTGATTACCAATATATTTTTACATATGGCTATAAAGGAACTCTTCACACAATCAATCTTACCTTTCCATACGAAGCCTTTCCGCATCTTGCAGGATTTCATTACCTAAAAGATTTATCTATACCAAGATTTAATTCATCTAAAATTGTTGCAAACATACTCAACAACAAAATCACCTTTGAAACTATAATTAAAGGATTTCAATACGATAACATGGTCAAACCAAGACTGTCAGCACTATCCAAGCTTATAGATATTCTGGATAATAATTTTATGCTTTATGCCTATTCGCCTCATTTATATTCATTTGCAACAATGCTAAAAGCAAATTATCTTATATCAAGTCATCTTAATGAAACAGACTATATTTTTATTACCAAAAATTCATCCGATAATAAAATGAATAATTATCTATGC
>CAVELH010000132.1:0-6948 GCA_963616385.1 bacterium
GGCATGATATATCCTGTATAGTAAGTATTCTCTTCATAAATAATCTCTCCGTAGCTATGTGTTAGTTTTATACTTTATGATAATAGAGAATAATGTCCTCGTATTCATTATCCTTATTAAGGAAACCACCCGGCACAACGCCAATCTTCTCAAAGCCGAGCTTAGCATATAACGCTATTGCAGCCTCATTTGATGCAACAACAGCATTAAACTGTAATATTTCAAATCCCTTTTTTCCAGCCATATAAAGGCAGTCTGTAACTAACGCCTCGCCTATATGCTCGCCTCTTGCATCTCTTGATACTGCATAGCTTGCATTGGCAATATGTCCACATCTTCCTATATTGTTAGGGTGTAATATATATAATCCCACTATCTTGCCATCTTTCTCAGCAACTCCCGTGTATGTCTGTGTTGCAAAGAAGTCCATGGCTTCATCGTCATCTAATAACGTATCGACCTGTGGAAATGCTCTTCCATCCTCAACTACCTGATTCCATATTTCTCTTATTGCAGTTACATCCTGTTCATTAAACTCACGAACCATTATGTGACCTTCGCTCATTTTCTCTACTGTATCTCCTTCTTGTTATATCCAATCGTAATTTCCACCTGTTATAGCCAGACTTAGCAGCATATCAAGCTTCTCAACCTCTTCACCCTCTACTATCTTAATCAGCTTAGCGGTCTCCTGTAGTGCCTGCATATCCTCGTCCGGTCCAATCTCCAGATCTATGTCCTCCTCACAATATGGACACGCAAGCTTCTCTGTCATATCCAGTGACAGAAATTTGTTGCCACAGCCTGTACATTCATAATATCCACAACGTTTTGTTCCGTCTGGTACATAGTACATATTACTTCCTCCATATATGTTTTAAAACATTATAATCCTTAATACTATACAACAAATAATATATTTAAGCAAGCTTTCCAATCAATACATCCACATGGTCACAAAGATAATTTCTTAGCATCTGCATCTCCTCCAAGGCAATACAGCTTCTAGGTTTTTCTTCCCCATTTTCATCCTTAAAAACCATATCGTATACCTCGTTAAATGGCATCCAGAAAACCTCACTTATCTCTGACCGCTGAAACACAATATCTTCCTCAGGAATATCCCTGTACATCACATATACATTACTCACCTGATTATCCGAGAATATACTTCCATGAAAATTCTTGCTGTAAGCTTTTCTTCTTTTTCCACAAAAATGAAGCTCCTTTGCTGATGCTGTGACACCTAATTCCTCGCTAAGCTCCCTCAATGCTGACTCAACATAACTACAGCCAGACGGGATGTGTCCGGCACTTGATATATCAAGGCATCCGGGATGTGAATCCTTGTCATCACTTCTTCGCTGAACTAAAAGCTCAACCCCATCCAATATGTCATACCCTGCGCCACAGGCTTTAGCATTTACACGCATAAGCCATACATGTGAGGTTCTGTGTCTTATTCCCTTTTTGTGTGCTTCCTCTCTGGAAACAGTATCTCCGGTTGGCACACCATTTTCATCTACTATGTCAAGTATTTCCATGTTTTCCTCTCCTCGCAAATATTAAAGCTGTAATATCAAATTGTCTAAATATTAATTTTTTAATGTTGAATTGCGGCGTTTGCAAGCACCGTCGCCACAATACTCATTATATCATAGAAAAAAGTCCATGTACCAGCACATTATCATGTGATTTTGGTACATGGACTTTTTTACTACTTATTATCTGTGTTACTTACAGAGATTTAAAAACATCTCATGGCAGCGTGTGTCATCCGTAAGCTCCGGATGGAACGCAACACCTATCTGATTTTTATAGGTAACGCCAACTATATTTCTGCCTGTTTTATCTTTTGGCTTTCTGTCAATCTCTGTCAGAACCTCTACACCATCACCGATACTCTGGATATATGGTGCTCTTATGAATTCAAGTGGGAAATCCTTATCCTCATTGCCAGCCCCATTTAGCTTACCCATATACGAGAAGCTGCCGAGCTGTCTGCCATATGCATTTCTCTCAACAACCACCGGCAAAGATGCAAAATATGTGTTTGAGTCATTTGCAAGCTTCTTGGCTAACAATATAAGTCCTGCACATGTTCCGAAAACCGGCATATCCTTTGATATATAATCATTAAGTGTATCGAACATATCAAGCTCTCTAAGGAGCTTGCCCTGTACGGTGCTCTCTCCACCCGGAAGGATAATTCCCTGAAAATCCTGTTCTAAATCTCTCTTCTGTCTAAGCTCGATGCAAGAAGCTCCCAGCTTTTCAAGCATATATTCATGCTCTATAAAAGCTCCCTGAACTGCAAGTACAGCAATCCTCATCCTACTTGCCCCTTTCAGCCATAAGGAGTTCTATCTCCTGCTCATTTATTCCAACCATAGCTTCTCCTAAGTCCTCTGACAATGAAGCTATAAGCTTAGCATCTGTATAGTTTGTAACAGCCTTAACGATTGCATTTGCACGCTTCTTAGGGTTACCTGACTTAAATATACCAGAGCCAACGAATACACCCTCAGCACCAAGCTGCATCATAAGTGCTGCGTCTGCTGGTGTAGCAACACCACCTGCTGCGAAATTTACAACAGGAAGCTTTCCATTTTCATGTACGTAAAGTACAAGATCATAAGGTACTCTGAGTTCCTTAGCAGCATCAAAAAGCTCATCCTCACGCATAGATGTAAGACGTGCTATCTCGCTGTTCATCATTCTCATATGACGCACAGCCTGAACTACGTCACCTGTACCAGGCTCACCCTTAGTTCTAATCATTGATGCACCCTCGTTAATTCTTCTTAATGCCTCTCCAAGATCCTTTGCACCACATACAAATGGAACCTTGAACTTTGTCTTATCAATATGGTACACATCATCAGCAGGTGAGAGAACCTCACTCTCATCGATATAATCAATCTCTATAGCCTCCAAAAGCTGTGCCTCAACGAAATGACCAATTCTGCACTTAGCCATAACAGGTATAGATACAGCATCCTGAATACCCTTAATCATCTTAGGATCGCTCATTCTTGAAACTCCACCGGCAGCTCTTATGTCAGCAGGTATACGCTCAAGCGCCATAACTGCACAGGCACCAGCCTCCTCAGCAATCTTAGCCTGCTCAGGTGTTGTAACATCCATGATAACTCCACCCTTAAGCATCTGTGCGAGCTCCTTGTTAAGTCCCCATCTGTTTTCCATACTCATATCTGTAGTACCTCCGTATTCATATTGTTTTAATATACTTTCTAAATTTGAAGTAAGTTTAATACTATGTGGCATTATTATAAAGCTCCATTTATGTATATTTTAATATAGTCAGTTTTATGATTGGATATGTTCAGTCTGGCATTGGATATATTCAGTTTGTTTATAGATTGTATAATCAGTTTGTTTATAGCACTCATCCTGCACAGTCATACATGACATATTAACTATTTTCATTATAATGAATAAAATAAACCAAATGAATTTGTCAAGGCAGATGTATGAACTGTTTTAATAACAATTACGCTAATAGAAATTGCGGATGTTCATCAGGAAATTCATATGATGACAGCATGATTGCAATACAAGGTCCTCAGGGACCTCAAGGACCTATGGGACCTCAGGGACCGAGAGGCGAGCGTGGTCCAATGGGACCTCACGGTGTAAAGGGTGATACCGGATGTCAGGGACCAGTTGGTCCAAGAGGACCTATGGGGCCAGCCGGTCCAAGAGGACCTCAGGGTGTTCGTGGAGATATAGGTCCTAAAGGCGACCAAGGCGCAATGGGAATTCAAGGTATCCAAGGTAATACCGGACCTCAGGGACCTCAAGGTGACAGAGGCCCGGTCGGACCTAAGGGGGACTCTGGTCCTCAAGGACCTATCGGCTTAAAGGGTGAACGCGGCGAACAGGGAGAGCGTGGACCTATTGGTCCTGCCGGTCCTGTTGGCGAGCAAGGTCCACAAGGAGAAATGGGGCCTCAAGGACCTCAAGGCGATACCGGATGTCCCGGTCCTCAGGGCGAACAGGGAATACAAGGTCCTGTTGGAGCTACAGGTCCTAAGGGTGATACCGGTCCTATGGGAGCTACACCCACCATTGCAATCGGTACAGTTTCCTCTGGAGACACTCCAAAGGTTATATCCACGCCGACAGATACCGGTGTTATATTCGATTTTATAATTCCGCAAGGCGAAAAAGGGGAACAGGGCGAACAAGGCGAGAAGGGGGAACAGGGAATACAGGGTGAGCAAGGAGAAAATGGCAAAGACGGCGAAAACGGAAAAGATGGTGAAAATGGAAAAGATGGCGAAACTCCTGTTATAACCATCGCTGAGCAATCACCTGTAATATACAAATTAAATTTTAAAACTGAAAATACAGATATAACTACTCCAAATCTATATGCACCATTAACAACCTATCACGTTGATTTGTCAGCAACAAACAGTACACTTACAGTCCCTTTAGAGGGATTAAGTCTTGTGTACAGAACAACGTCTAACACCACTCTTAGAATAAGCGTTAAGCCTACAACTGATGGCGTACCTATTCTTGCCGACATAAGGAGAACCTCCATATATAACACTGGAACTGCTGAAGCCCAGACATTCGATAACACTACCATTTCGACACTCACTACACTTGACGACATAGTATACAGTCAATCTCAGGAAACCCACAGTTTAAGAATACGCCAGCAAAACCCAGAGACATTGTTGTGGTCGCTATGTGAAGTGTATTCATTTATATCTAAAGGCGGTGCAAGAACAACTGTATGGATTAAATGGATTGAAACAGATGTAACCTTTGCTGCACCTTCATAAATAATAAGAGACTTCCTTATCACGGCTTAATACTTTTAACGCCTTTGATAAGAAAGTCTCTTTTGTCTATTGATATGAATAAAATCCATATTGAGGTTCTACATTATATAATCCATAATATTGAAGTGTACTCTGTTCGCCAAGTCCATATACCCAGTTGACATATTCCTCTGGCAATGTACTTACTGAGGTTCCCGGTAAATACAAATAAAATTGTTCTCCAGTCTCCATCCCATAAGGCTCCGCTGCAATGTATCTTATTTTTGTACCATCAACATCCTCTATCCATATATCCTGCATATCCTCAGTTTCTATAGAATCAAGCTTCATAGAGTATGTGTAGTCATCTATTTTCTGTATGTCCTTGAATTTTCCACTAAAGTTACATATATACATTGTTGAATCATATCCGTCTCCGCTATCTCCCATGTCACTGTCATGGTATGTACCTGTAAATGTTCCGTCAGGCTTAATATCTATATCTGTAGACCATCCCCCTACTCCACTACTAAATATAAATGACTGCGTATCGGTAAATGGCAGCTTAGCATTTACGGCATCAGAAGCTTCATCAACGGATTGTCCATCCGAAAGAAGTGCTATTGCCTCCTCATATGTCAGGTATGACTGCTCAGACTGTAACATAGCTTCGGTAGCATTATCATCATAAGCATTATGATTGTAAATGAGAAGATTCGTCATTTTACCTGTAAGGTCATCCAATGCATTTTGGAATACATCCTCCGTAACATCCTGTCCATCAACAGTACAGGTAGCAATCATGGCACTATAATCCTCATTTGGAGTTCTGTCTCTATACATAAGCTGTTCAGAATATAGCGTTCCATCAGCATTTGGCTTTAACACAAAATATGATTCTTCCGTAAACTCATCTGCCATACCTGTGCATCCGTACAGATTGTTATCTCCTTCAATCTGGAATAAAGAATATGTAATTCCACCAGCAACAAAGACATCCCAGTTCTCTCCATAATATATCTGCTTTGCAGCTCCATCCTCCATAGTATAAATATATAACCCTGCTGTATATTCATCATCCATTGCAATATATATAAGCTCTGGTACACCATCACCTGTAATATCAGTAATTGCCACAGGGGTATCTTCATTGTCAGAGTTCCAATCATCCGAACCAAGAATCTGCCTGTTCTGCCTGTATTCTGTAATACTTTGTTCATTATCCTCAAGTATTGCAAGATAAGGCTGTTTATATTCATCTGCGTCAATACCCTGTTCTGTATTAAGCTCCTCTGATGTTTCCTCTGTAGCCTCCGAAGCCATCTCCTCGCTTGCAGTAGTGGAATCCTTTTCTTTACTGTCTGTATTCAGAAAATGATGAAGTGCAAAGCCTCCACCTGCTATAAGAGCCGCACCTGCTATTCCAAGGGCAATCTTAGCACCCATTGTACTGAGTATTCCTGTTGCAGCACTTCCGCCTGCCGCTGCACCTGCTGCCTCACCGCCAGCAATACCACCGACTGCACCGGCAGCTTCATTTGCGGCTACTGCTCCACCTGCGGCTGTATCTCCTGCTCCTTTTGCAGCCATAATGCCAGCTACTCCGTTCCCAGCAATATTAATTCCAAGTGAATAGCTCAATACACTCTGGAAAATCACCCACAGCACAGGAATCTCGCTTAAGCTATACATCTTTGATTCATCATGAGTAGGTACTGCACCAATAACATCTCTGATATTCTGTCTGATACTTCCAAGTATTGCCTTAACCTGCGGTACAGAATAGCCTGTCTTAGCCGAAATGTCAGACACTCCAAGTCCAGCATAATAATAGTACTGTAATATAACCTTATGTACTACAGGCAATGCATTTATATGTGTCTGCAAGCTCTGCTGGAATGCCATATCTCTTAGCTGGTTTTCTGATATCAGCGGCTCGCCATCCTGATATGCATATTCATAATCAAATGGATATGTCCCCTCGTCAGGTATATGTGCCTCCACACCTGCATTATTTAGATATCCAAGTGCAATATCAGTCGCATTCATTCCCATCCACTGGTAAAAATACTCCTTATCTGTCACCTGTCCAATATTCTGATACACCCTGTTATAGGTCTCGTTAATCAACCCAAGAGCTACATCCTGT
>CAVELH010000133.1:0-6920 GCA_963616385.1 bacterium
ACAGTCTAAACGGCTGTACCCCGTTTAAGCTGTCCCAGCTACTACTGAATAGTAATCTCCACACCCTGTTAAAGCTTGTGGAGGTTCCACCGGATCAGGTGACACTAAAACCGGTGTTACTTAAAAAATAAGTTTATAGTATAGAACGGAATCCGCTGCTGAAGTTAATCTTGCACAAAACCGGCATGCGGAATTCAGTTTTACACACATATCTGGATGCCTGTTTGCCATGCTTAAAAACTTAAATAAACAGGTATTTACAATCTTATTATACCTGATACAGCTAAAAAGGCAACTACTAAAACTGCATTAACCCTTGCAAATATAGGAAATATACCAGATACGGAAGTTACCTTTTCATATAACCTTTAACTTTTTATAATTATAATAAAAAGGAGGCTTCCGCAGAAGTCTCCCTTTGTTATTCAGTATAAACCTAATAGTTATATGTCATATAATATTACTTTGTATTATCTGCCCTTTTTCTACAAGCAAGACAAAATGCAAGGAACATGAACGCAAGTCCCCACGACTCACCGCCTCCGGTTACATGTGCAAATATATCATTGCCGGTTATCTGTGGTAAAAGCTTTCCAAGAAGCTGGCATATAACATACAAAACTAACGGACCTATTGCTATCCAACCCTTAGATATTGCAACCTGTCTCTTGCATACCATTATTATAAATGCAATTCCCGCAATTAAATCAGCCGTTGTCTGCCATAGAGTTCCAACCATAAATGGGATAAGTGCTGATTCGGTAAAATATTTTTCTATCATATCGACAGATGCTCCAGCCAAAAGTGCAGCTCTCACATTCATAAGTGCCATACAACATATAGAATGTATTCCAAATATTCCCACCGACATCATAGTCGTGCCAAACGAAAATGCCTTATATGTCTTGGATGTGCTGATATCTATCCTGTCTGATATGTATGAACATGCAGCCCTAGAGGCAAGATAATACCCAATAGCTGCAATTATTCCTATAACAAATGAAACCATGTAATACCACAAAGGCTCATCCACTATATTAGCACTAACCATTCCGCCTAAGATGTAAGGCTCACCATCCCCCATATATGACAAAAGGCAATCACTTACACCACACAAAAGCATCGAAATAAAACCACATATAAGATATGCTTTTCTCTTATTCTCCTTAACGTACATCATACCTCACCCTTCTTTGTTTAATCTAGTTAGGTTACTCTAACTAAATTACTTTAACATAGAATGGGGGAAAATGCTAGTTTTTAATTTTCCCTTCCGCTATATCACGTTCAGTCATATAGTTAGTGGTAAACGCTGCATTACACTCAGCAATCTCTTTTTTGCCATTTATATAATCAGCATATAAGTCCCATAAATCCATACCACCATCCTCTGACAAACCATCATCATCAGGTAACCATTCTTTAATTAATGCTATTCGTTCTTCCTTTGTAGTATCTTTGATAAGTGTTGATTTCATTATATTTTCTCCTCTCCAACCAGATGAACCACGGTCATATCATGATGCATTGCCTCAATCAGCCTGCCAAAAACATCCTTTGTATACAGCTTCAGGCTTGACGTATTTATACACGGATGACAACCGATAAACTCACTATCAAGCAAATCCTCATCCACAAGCAGACGTACCTTATTCTGCGTATCATTCATCAGTCCAAGTACACTTACAGAGCCCGGAGTTATATCTAAATATTCCTGCATCTCTTCACCACCTGCAAAGCTCAATCTTGCACAACCAAGCTGTGAGGACAACTCCTTTGTTTTAAACACCTTATCCCCCGGCATCATAAGAAGATAAAAGTCCGTGTGCTGCCTGTTGCACAAAAACAAATTCTTACAGACCGCAGCCTCCAAAACACTATCTATCTCTAAGCACGCATCCATCGTATCAGCATTTGCGTCTGGATGGTCACATCTCCAATACTCTATTCCCAAGCTATCAAGCAATTCGTAACATCTTTTTTCTTTATCAAGTCTGTCAGAATAATCCTCAGGTGAACCCTTTTCTAATATGTAACTCATATTTGTTCCTCTCTTCTTTAAATCTTAAATTAAATCATATTGTTAATCCGGAATTATCTCAATATACACCTGGTCGTACTTATGTTTAAGCTCCTGCTTAATCTCATCCCTCACACGATGCAAAATACTTACATGAATTACATCTGTCTGGTTGCCAATGTATACTTCAACCCAAAGCTTACGCCCCGTCTGTATTACATCTAAAAATGTCACCTCATACGGATAATCCTGCATATGCTTGTCCACAATCGAGCGTATCTGGTTCAACACCTCTTCCTCAGGGGCAAACAGCACCAGATTCTTAATGCTCTGGAATATAACCTTAACAGGCTCTCTTATAAGTAAAAATGCCATGACAACCGCAACTGCCGGATCTATATAAGGTGCCAGAAAATTAAGCTTTGTCTTAAGCAATGCCATCTGAACAGCAAATGCAACCGAAACTCCCATACTGCTCACTACATCCAGCTTCCACATATAAAGCTCAGCCTTAATTGTAGTTGACTCATATTTTTTACTGTAATGATTAAGTACAAGGTACATACCTGCACAGCCAAGGCAAACCAGAAACTCAAATATTGCAATACTTCCAGCGTCTACATCGTGACCTCCGTGCAAAAGAAGCTTTACATTTTCCACAAGAAGGTTACATGTAAGTGCAAGCAAAACACTATATTTCACAAGCAAAAACAACGATTCCACCTGTGAATAGCCATATGGATGCTTCTCTGTTACAGGTTTATAAAGTAATGGAATTAACACCAGAAATGGTCCAATCATAATTAAATCTGCCGCATCAAACAGGCAGTCGGTGAGCAGCGAATGCGAATGTGTTATCCAAGCCATTGCACCTTCTGCTATTATAAATAAAACACTTCCCAAAAATGATAATTGTAATATTCTCTTTTCAATTTTCAACTTATCTTTCTTCATACGTTTCCTTCATCTTCGACTTTTTGGTAATATTATACTACCTAAACTCATTTAGGAAAAGCAAAAAAAGCGTAACAGCCTTTTTAACTGCTACGCTCCATAAATTGATTATGTATCTATCATATATATATTACCAAATCTCTTATGTATAAATACCAGAACTGTTTCTCCTTCATTATATCCACAAAAATCTCCCCCATATCCATGTGTTTTATAGGTCTGTCTCATTCCAGTAACAGGATTTTTGCCCTCACATACAAGAAGATTTTCTATATTAACCCTTTGACCTGAATCCCTGTTTGAATTTCTGACCTGAACAATCTGAGCATTTGTACGAAATCCATTCTCGCGAAGCCCAAGCTTACAATACGACAGTACCAAAATAAATACACCTATCACACAAGAGATAAAGCCTGCCCGCATATTGTCCCATGCCAGTTTTTTCTCCATATCAACAGCCACGACAATAGGATACTCCGTGCGTCCAATCTCATCCGGATAGAAATATACCTGAAGCGTATCTCCCTGCTCCAAAGACATACGATGTGACGGGCTCATTTTTACTGATACCACTTCATCCTTATAAGTAAACTCTATCGTATATAAATACGTTGATGAGCCCTCTGTCGGTATATCAATATATACATCTGTGACAACTGCTGTTGTCTCCTCTGCTCCAACCGTATACTTTGTCGCATCACGCGAAGCTAAAAAGCCAATTAAAATTATCAACGCACCAAGAGCAAGCATTATTATTCCATGCATTTTTGACGACCTTACTCCCCTTTTATGATTACACCTAATCACATTATACACAAATACAACACCAAGTAATAATACCACACTCAATGTCATATAAAGGGATGGCACAATATTTGATATAAACGACGTTGCTCTATAAGTACGCATAAAATTACTCCAATCTGCTATTTAATATTAATTTAACAAACAAGTGTAAATAATATTATCCAGAGAATGTTAAATATATGTAAATTACATTTCCGTTTTACTCAGTTCTTCCGAAAAGCTCATACAATATTAAGTCCCGCATGCGTTCCATCGTCTCCTCATACGCTGCGTCATGAAGTATATCTCTTCCCTCAGCAGCAAGCACATAAACTTTTATTAAGTTTGTCACAAGTGCAATATTTATATCAGGCCGCACACCCTCCATATACTGAAAGAACTTATAACTCGTCTCTGTCTCTAATTGCAGATTCGGTCTTGCCTGCTCTGGAAGCATGTCTAAAAGCCGCTGTTCGTCATCTGGTGTAAGGCTGGGGAACACACTGTATTTCTCATCTATCATCATTTTCAGATATGTTCTTGTCTCTGCCGGTCCTGCTTTTTCTTTTCCATTTAGAGCAATTTTTATAAATTCAGGAACCATTTTCCTTCTATATTTCATTACTTCATATACATATTCCTCTTTTGATGAAAAGAAATTGTAGAAGGTGCTCACACCTATGCCGGCTGCCTCCGTAATTTTGGCAACCGACATATGTGTCATCCCATATTGCTTCAACAACTCAAACCCCGCATCTAACATTTTTTCCCTATATTCAGCTCGCTCTTCTTCCGTAAATACCCTCTTTGCCATCTGATTCCTCCCAAAAGACTTTGAAAATAATATTATTCGTTTCTATTATTTTCCTTCAAAGCCTCAACCATGTCAATCCTTGATATTTTTCTCTTCTGAAGAAGTAGTGAAAGCTCATAAGTAACCCATGCAAGCACAAAACCTATCACAAGTGCTTTTATGGTAAGGACAGGCTCCAACAACATTCCATAATTCTCTATTGTATCTGAATAACCTATTTTTACAAACTCGTATGCCACCGGAATACCCAATAAATAACCTATGCACACAAGAATGTGATTTACATTTAGTACTCTGTTTGCGATTTCTTTTCTGCTAAAGCCAAGCACCTTCATCACTGATATATTTGTTCTTGTCTCAGACACTATCATATTGATAATGAGATACAAAACAAATACGCCAAGCACGATTCCAACAATTTCAAATATAGCCATAATTGCTTTCATAGGTCCCATCATATTCTCCATTGTATCTGCTGTGACTGTCATTGTTGTCTCACTTGCCACAAGATTTTTATCAAGCTCCAGTTTATCCGCACTTATAATACAGTTATATACTCCATCGTCTACACCAGCAAGCTTTGTTGCATTACTTCTTCCCGTATACAGATAACAGTGAGTATTGTCAGTCACAATACCGCTTATCTTTACCTTATGCTCTTCCAAATCTGCAATATTAAAAAATGTAAGCTCATCTCCAGACCTCACACCATATGTCTGTGCGGCTGCACTTGTAAGATAATATTTATCAAGCTCTAGCTTATCTCCACTGTCTGTCTTATCTGGGAAATACTTGGAATCCTCACTGATTCCCTGTGCAGAAAGCTGTACAGTACTGCCATCTACCTCGTAGTAATTCTGAAACAGTGCTTCACCTTTATCTGGGGTTCCCTCTTCAAGAGAATTTAATCTATATAAATATTCATATTTTATTGAGCTTGTAAGCCCGCCATGTAGTAGTGCATCCATACTGTCATTCATAATCAGACCGGCAAGAATACAAAATGCTGCAACCGCTACACCAAACATCGTCACAATACTTCTTCCCGGATGTCCGATTACACTTCTTACTCTCATTTTCAACTGTGTCTTTGCATGACTGTTCTTCATAATACCAACAGTTTTAGTGTCTTTACCCGTATTTCTCAAAAGGTCTACAGGTG
Organism: bacterium; assembly: GCA_963616385.1. GTDB lineage: Bacteria > Bacillota > Clostridia > Lachnospirales > Lachnospiraceae > Coprococcus_C. Next base: position 5,737 of record CAVELH010000133.1, read on the forward strand.
ATTTTTTAAGCAGCTTTGCAGCCTGTATTGCTATCGCAGCACAATAAAGAACTGTCGGTACAACCAATGCTACAATAATTGAAGGTACATTATAATTTGCTGTATATGTAAGCTTCTCAAAATCATATTCTATATAGAATTTGCAAAGTACTTTTGTCAAAGGTACAGAACAGCCGATTCCAATTACACTTCCAATCAGACCAGGAATAAGACCATATCTCATATAATGGCTGACAATCTGTTTTCTGGAAAATCCAAGTGCAAGAAATGTTCCCAGAAGATACTGCTCATTTCTAATATTCCTTCCAAGTATCATAACAATCAATGTAATTATTATAATAAACATTACAGGTGCATACATCATTGCCATGTTTGTAACTGCATCGCCCTCATTTACAGGCATTGAAATTCTTGTATTAGATGTAGCTGCGAGATAACTTGCAATTACATAATCCTGATTTAATTTTCCGCGTACCTCTTTTGAATTATCCTTATTATACTTTATAGAATAATAGCCATTTTCATCTGCATCAAGCTTATCGTATTCATTGCTATTTACTACCATTACTGCAAATTTTTCATTGTCAATATATCCTGTAAGTTTTTCAAGCATATATATGTAATCTGCCTTTGTCGTATATGCTGAAATTTTATAGGAAAACGCTCCAAGCGAAACCTTATCGCCAACCTTTATATCATGTATATCTGCAAAATCCTGTGTAAGAAGTACTTCACCATCTTTCGGTTCACTACCATCTCTTACCTCGCACAGATTCAATTTTTCTGGCATATCAAATATTCTTACAGTTACGCCTTCCAAATCTCCATTTTTAACGCTGATATCCTTATATCTGCTATATTCGATAATCACATCATATTCATTTTCCAGATTCTCTATATCCTCGTCAGTTAAAGGCTTATATGTTACAAATTCTGCATCTTCTGCCTTATAGTCATCCACAAAATTCTTTACAACATTTGTAAGTGTATGTCCTGTAGACACGGCTGCGACTATAATCATAGAAGTCAGAGCCGTAAGAATAATACTTATAATGTAAAATGCTTTGTTTTTTCTTATGCTGCGCCCAGCTCTCTTGTTAATCGTCATATTACAACTCCATCTCCTCTACTCTTTTCTTATCTGCATTTTTAACAGTTGATACAACCTTGCCATCTGTAATTTT
>CAVELH010000134.1:0-6860 GCA_963616385.1 bacterium
ATATTGTATTTAGCTTAAGGATAATAGGAATTACTCCCTATTATCCTTTAAACTCTCTACCATATCTGTACGCTTTACTTTTCTTCCAAGCAAAAGCAATGAAATAACATAGCTTGCCACAAGTATAATTGCGAATTTTATAAATCCGGCAGGGCTGTAGACAGTTTCAATATATGTATTATACGCACTGACACTTGCCTCAAAATTTGCTTTGCACGCTCCAATGCCCGCAATACAGCTAAGTAAAAATCCTATCGGCACAAGTATATGATATACATTTATTATAATCCTGTTAATCTCCTTATCCTCATATCCAAGCACCTTCAACATTGATATAGAAGTCATATTTTCATTGATAAGCATATTCACCATAAGATACACGCTGATAACAATAATAATAACAGAGAAGATAATACATGGCTTAATTAACATTTTCATGCTTATGGTAACCTCTCCTATCTGGTCAGCAAGTGCCTTCTTTGATACCTTAGTCAGATACTCTGACTCCTTTAAATCAAGCTGTCTGTCTGACATAACAGCATTATAGCTTTTCTCAGAAACACCCATGAATTCACACGCATCTGCCCAGTTTCCATATAAAATGCTCTGACAATCATTTTGAACAATATCATCAATCTTAACCGAATATTCATCCATCGTTGCCTGATTATAGAAGGTAAGTGTATCACCCTTTTTTACATCGTAGAGCATTGCTCCCATCGCAGAAATATAATGCCTGCCCTCGGTTAAAGATAGTTTTTCTCCATCCTTAGTCTTTAAATCCATATATGGATTATCATCCATTCCCATATATACCATATTGGTGACACAGCCATCCACACTGAAATTTCCAATCATAATTTCAGCAGCATTATCCATAGGCTCTGTCCTTATATCGGTTAGAAAATACTCATATTCATAGCTTCCAACCTCATTGACAGACTTATTACAGTAATTCTCAAGTGAATCGATACATACATAGCAAAATATAAGCATCAACCCGCCAACAGTTATACCAAGAATTACTACAAGACTTCTGCTCCAATTTCCAATTAATGAACGGAGCTTAAATTTTGTCGTGAATTTCATATTTGACTTTGACATACGCATATGATTATGACGCTTAATGCCACCATTTCCATGTAACAAATCAACTGTCTTAAATCTAAGCACTCTAAGGGCTGTCACAACGCTCACAAGCACATATGCAATGACCGGTGTCAGACAGGCATATATAAATGAGCCAACCGAAGATGTATAATCAACAGGAAGCTTCTCTATCTTATTTCCAAATACCAGCTCCGCCACCGCATCTCTGCATGGAATAGCCGCAAGAACACCTATTACTGCACCTATCACCCCAGGGATAAGTCCAAATATACCATAGTGAAGTGCAAGTCTGCCCTTTCCATAGCCAAGTGCTGCCAGAACACCTATCTGCTTTGACTCTGACTTTATTTTTCTTCCAAGTACAACAGCTATAAGTAATACAACAAACAAAACGATTATAGGAATTATCACTCCCGTATACATGGCAAGCGACTTCATTTCATTTTTTGGTGTCTTTATACGAACATTTGAATCGGCAGCCAAATAAGAAAGCGTATAGTATTTCTCATGTATTTCCTCTCGAAATGCTTTCTCATCCGTGCCATCCCCATATATTACTGTATAGTACGAATTCTTTCGAGATTCATCCAACTTGTCAAATGCCTCTCTGCTAATAACCCCACAGCCAAATGCATCGAACACAAGCATATTATCTGATATATTCTTATAAGTCGAAAGATAATCAGGGCGTGCCATTTTACCAACTATCCTGTATGTCTTTCCGTCCATATCGATTGTATCGCCAAGCTCTAACTTCCTGACATCCATAAATCTTGGTGTGAGAAGGATTTCGTCATCTGCCCTTACATCCTCCCCCTCAATAAGCTCGTAGGTATCAATTAAATCAGCAGGTGCAAATACACGGATAGTGTAATTTTCCTCTATATCACTGCCAACTCTCTCATCGCAGCCCTCTTCGTCAAGGTCAAAGTCGGCATAAGACTGATTTTCGATAGTTACATCATATTTTTCTGAAAGCTCCTCCATCGCATCAGCATCAATTTCTTTAAATGTGACAAGCTGTGCATCCTCTACATTATTTCTCTCATAGAAACCATTCAGGTAATCCCCTTCTCCCGAAGCCGCTCCGCTTAATGCTATGTACATAATAATTGCAATAGCTGTAAGAAGAATTACACAGATGTAAAATGATAGATTGCTTTTTATATTTCGTATATATCTTTTATTTAAAGTCATAGTATCACCTCTTAGAGCTCCAGATTTCTGGCAGGAAGCTTAGCTTCATTTATCTTATTTGAAATAACCTTGCCATCCTTAATCCTTATTATGCCATCTGCCATATTGGCGATTGCCTCATTGTGTGTGATAATGGCGACTGTTGTTCCGAACTTCTCATTTACCTTTTCAACAAATTCAAGCACACTCTTTGATGTTTTAGAGTCAAGAGCTCCTGTAAGCTCATCACATAATAAGAGCTTTGGATTCTTGATAATTGCTCTCGCAATTGCTACACGCTGCTGCTGTCCACCGGAAAGCTCATTAGGAAAACGGTCTTTGTATTTCTCTATATCAACCGCCTGCATAACTTCATCAATTGAAAGAGGATTTTTAGCTATATCCGATACAACCTGTATATTTTCCTTGACTGTCAAATCTGGTATCAGATTGTAAAACTGAAATACAAAGCCCACATCTGCTCTTCTGTAGTGCGTAAGCTCTCCAGACTTTAACTTAGAGATTTCCTTACCATCAACCGATATACTTCCAGAATCAAGGCTGTCAAGTCCACCAAGCATATTTAGCAATGTACTTTTTCCTGAGCCTGACGGACCAAGAATGGTGTATATTTTCCCCTTTTCTAAGGCAAGCTCTGTATCATCTAACGCATGTACCATATTCTCGCCCTTTCCATAACTCTTTTTCGCATTTTTCATCTGAATAAACATATTATCTTCCTCCATACAATCGTCTATATTCTAACGGTGTGTATCCGTATTTTCTCTTGAAAACAGTTCCGAACTTGCTCTGACTCTCATACCCAACCGACATTGCAATGTCAAAGACTGAAGCTGTAGTTTCCTTTAGCTTCTTTGCAGCAAGCTTCATCCTCATATCCTGCATATAACGCTTTATCGTGCTGCCATACATAGTTTCAAAATATTTATTCAGTGACACCGAGCTCATATTGTATGCTTCCTCAAGCTCTGCCATTGATATATCTGTATTTAAACAACTGATACATCTGTCGTGTATCTCCTGTACTATTCTTCTCTGTCCCTTCGTCAGATAAAATTGCCTGTCACTAATGCATATTTCCTCAGTACGAATCAGATTAATCGCATATAACGCGGTAACTAAATATGTGCTTTTATCCTTCCTGCCATCTCTTATAATATCAACCAGATAATCAAATGCAGTCTTAAGCCTCTCCGGACATTGACCTATATAGTAACTGCCATTTTTGTCATATTCCTCCCGCAGAACTTCAAGGTCAACACCAAGCCTTTTTAACATTTTTTCATCATCAGCACTTATACTGTCCATGCTGATTATAATTTCCATGCCACCATACAGTGAGTCGTAGAAATTAAATTTCTTTCCGACCTCCTGATGCCATTCAATACATAAAATTCCCGGCTTCATATACGCATATTTTTGTCCACTATCAATAATTATTTCAGCGTGTCCCTGCGTACAGTAATGAATAACAGCAGTCCGTTCAGGTACATATGCCTGTGAACGTCCCGGCAAATTATCCATTCCACCAAGGCAATATTCCTGAATCTCTATTCCATCAAGCAATTCCACAAAATTCATATATTCATCATTTTGTCCCATTTTTAAATGTATTACTTCGCTCGAAATCCCAGACACCTGTAACTGAAGTCTGTCCAAAAAGAATTCCAGCATCTCCTCTGGTATTTTGCTTACCAAGTTCTCAAGATATTTACTTTTCTTAATAATATTCAGTACTTTTTCATCCATATATTTTCTTGTCCATCCACTTATCTTATATATTCCTATTACAGTTTGTTAAGCCTAACGATGTTATATCACATATAAAAGCGCATTTCTATTCCAAATATATATTTTTATTCCATTTTTAAAATTGTGTGATTGTAGGGAAATAATAAAAATGGGAATTATCTCCATCAGCTTTTATCACTATCTGATTGAGACAATTCCCATTATTTTTTTTATCAAATTTTTATGAAATGTAATGAATTATTTATACAAATGCCAGCAACAGCATATATACCGCCGTTCCGAGCAGAATACTGACAAACGTATTATGCTTCCATTTATAGCTTACTGCCACTACTAAAACTGCCACAAGCTCCCATATACCATTTTCCATAAATGAGGTTCTAACGTCCTTGAGACAGTACACGATAAGCACTGACATTATGGCAGGCGGTAACCTTTTGCCTAATAGCTGGGCCTTGGCTGGCAGCTCCCTGTCACCCTTGAATATAACAAATGGCAATGCCCTTAGTCCAAAGGTGATAAATGCAGACAGCAGTATAACTCCAATTATTCTACCTGTGCTCATTATTCATCACCCTCCTTCTTTCCATGCTCAAGCTGCATGCTTACAAGGAGTACTCCCGATACAATAAGCAATGATGGCAGCATAAATACCTGTGGTCCAAATATTATCAGGCACAGCACAGCCGCTCCAAGCCCCAGCAATGCCGGTTTATGGTTGCTTGTGCTCTCCCACCTGTCTATGAAGATGATGACAAATAATGCTGTCATGCAGAAATCTATGCCCTTTAGCTCAAATGGTATTAGCTGACCTATAATTCCCCCCAGAATCGAACCGCCAATCCAATACAACCAGCTATAGAGGGCAACATAGAACATTACATCCTCCCTGTCCTCATCCTCAGATATCGTATAGTTGACAGCGTAGGTTTCATCCGTCAGTGAATGTATCATATAGAGCTTTCTCTTTCCCATTTTCCGAAAGGTTTCTATGTAGGATATGCTGTAAAATATCTGTCTGCTGTTCATAAGCAGCGCAGTTAAAACTATTGTTGCTATAGATGCACCACTGCTTAAAAATGTTATCAGCACAAACTGAAATGCACCCGTGTACACAACCGCACTGGCAAACATAGAATAAAACCACGGAAGTCCAGCATTTTGCATCATCATTCCATATGCTATACTGAGGAAAATGTAGCTGCACATTATAGGAATTGACTTTACAAATGCACGCTTCCTTATATCGGACATATTCTTCGGTTTATTCATTACCAGCCTCTTTCTTCTTACCTTCCATATCCTTAGGCAACACAAGATTAAGTATTATCGCCATCAAAAATACAACTGCAACACAGTTTTCTGCAAATATATTCTTCACAAGCTGCGGAAAAATAGAGAAGATTTCCGGCACCTCTGTAAATCCTATTCCTACACTTAATGACAGTGCTACTATATATATGTTTCGCTGTGAAAATCCGCATTTTGCTATCATTTGCAAGCCACTTACCACGATTGTTCCAAACATCATTATTGTGCAGCCGCCGAGCACAGCGTCAGGCAATGTTGCAAGCACCGCTCCAAATATAGGGAATATTCCGGCAAGGCACATTATTATTGCACCCATAAGTATTGTGAATCTGTTTACAACCTTTGTCATATTCACAAGTCCCACATTCTGACTGAATGATGTGATTGGCAGACATCCAAATAATGATGATACCGCACTTATAAATCCGTCGCAGGCAAGTGAGCCTGTTATCTCGCTATCTGTTGCCTCTCTGTCCAACGCACCCATAGCAAGAGCTGACGTATCTCCAATCGTCTCTGTTGCAGATACAAGGAATATCATGGTAACTGCAACTATCGCGCCTATATCAAACTCCATCTTAAATGGCATAAATTTCGGAAGTGCTATTATCGAGTAATTTCCCAATGACGAAAAATCTACTACTCCCATAAATATAGCCACTATATATCCTACAACTAAACCAAACAGAACTGACAACTGTTTCCAATATGACTTGGCAAATATATTAAATAATATACAGCAAAGCAGCGTTACTGTTCCGAGTATCAGGTTCTTAGCCGAGCCGAAGTCCTCTGCACCTGAACCACCACCAAATGATGTCGCTCCTACAACCAATAGTGAAAATCCTATTGATGTAACAACACTTGCTGCAACTATAGGTGATATTATCTTTCTCCAATATTTCGCAAAAAGTCCGAGTATTCCTTCTATACATCCACCTATTAATACAGCTCCCATCACCGTACCATATCCAAATGTCGGACCTATATAGCATAACACCGACACAAATGTAAAGCTTATTCCCATAACTATCGGTAGCCTTGAGCCTATCTTCCACACCGGATATAACTGAATTATAGTTCCAAGCCCTGCTATAAGCATCGCTGACTGTATAAGCATTGCGCGATTTTCCTCAGATAAACCACACGCATTTGCAACTATAAGTATCGGTGCAATATTTGCAACAAACATCGCTAATATGTGCTGCAATCCAAATGGTATAGCCTTCGCAACCGGAACTCTTCCATCCAGATTGTAGATGTTATTAATATCTGACGATTTGTTCTCCATCTTTTTTATTTATCCTCCTCATTTGCGGTTTTATTTTGGTGCATAAAAAAATCGGGAACGAGTAAAACCCATTCCCTACAAAAATCTAATTTTTAATCGTGAATTAATATTAACATGATTCATTTATGCCGTCAATAAGTTTTTACAGGTGTGTAGGTGGTGTTGCCGTCTCCTAAATCATTAAATATATACATATATT
>CAVELH010000135.1:0-1245 GCA_963616385.1 bacterium
TGCCTTTTTTACAAAAAATAATGCCTTGTCAACATTTCCTTTGCATTTATTTATAATTTGAATATGGTGTCCCCATGGAATCATAAAAATACATTCATCTATAGCGTGTTGACTCATATCTTTCTCTTCTATAGAATCGTCAACAAGTTGTTGACGATTTGAATTCGAGTACATTTCATAGAAATATTTCATATATTTTAGATTTGTGACAGAAAACGATTTAACATCTGGCAATGCTTCATTTAAATCTAAACTCAAATTTTTATAAAATGATTTTCCATAAATATTTTCATTATAATTTTCTGAAATGTCATGTCCAATGGACCAATAGAAAATCAACATCTCCCGATTAACTTTAGCTGCCGCTTTTATCTGACTTTTCCTAAATCTTTGTGATACCTCCATTATCCATTTCGAGTATTCTTTATTTGTTTTAATAATTTCGCTCATTAAACAATCCTCCAATCGTAAAATTTATCTGTTATCCCAAACTAATTCCTTTTCCCCCCGCAGAACAATCGCCCCCATCTCGTCCGTTCTAAGTACAGGCACGCCTGCCTCTGAGAGCCCATCCAGCACCTCCGTGTGCGGATGATGATATATGTTTTTATATCCACAGGATATTACTGCAAGCTCAGCTCCATCATATAATCTACTGTAAAAAGAGTACTTAGAGCCATGATGAGGAACCTTTATAACATCATAGGCTCTAATGTTACTGTCTTGGTTGTGTATATCCAGTTCATTTTTATACATGAATTCCAGCGTTTCCGCATCGGCATCCCCAGCAAATAAAATACTTGTGCTTCCAGATATATATTCGAGTATAAGTGATGCCTGATTTTTATCATCGGTAACAAACGAATCAGAAGGATGCACACACCTCACTAAGAATTTACTTCCATCTGTAATAACATCTGATACGTCCATATATATAATATCTATATTCCTCTCAGAAGCCCTGCTCACAATCTCGTCCATGGAAGCGTCTCTCACCATATTCTTAGCAAATACTATCTGCCTTATATCAACGCCCGAATAATCATCATCCAGTATATCAATAAGCCCACTTATATGATCTTCATCGGTATGAGACACGAACCAGTAATCAACTCTTGCCATACATTGTGATTTTAACGCCGGCTCTATAATATAAGTGCCGACCTGCTCTTTGCTCACAGAACCGCCATCTATAACAAGGTTTATTCCATTTTCTGTCCTTATAATAGTTCCATCCCCCTGCCC
>CAVELH010000135.1:1302-6859 GCA_963616385.1 bacterium
ACATCAAGGAATATTATCTCCTCGCACAGATAAGCCCTGTGAAGAAAATACAAACCTGTGGCAGACATAATTGTAAGCACCAGATAAACGACACCTACACATTTATACCATTCTTTTTTGCTGAACCATTTGTGTGTTCTCTTATATATTTTTTCCCTGATTTTTCTATGGAGCTTTACAGAGGACAGCAACGACAAGCCAATTATAATTCCATAGTACAATATGATAATACTTACCGGAGGTTTGCCCGTACATATTGAATTTGCAGGAAACTCTGCGATAAATTCACAGATATATTTATAGAACATAAGAATCATTTTCCCCGGATATATTAAAATCCCTGCAAATACCGGACTTGCAAATGAAACAATCACGCCAATTATTCCACTAATTAAAACAACTGACATAAGCGGCAATACAATAAGATTTAATGCCATAGAATATGTTGGATAAACATAATACACCAGACATATGACAGGTGCCATTATAAGCTGTAAACAAAATGCCATAACCACAGACGAAAATGCGAAATACAACAGCTTTCTCCTTCTTTTCATCCTTACAGCTATACCCATTCTTTCAAGCCTAAGCATAACACTTTGTCCATATGCAACACCCAAAACAGCCGAAAAGCTTAAGATAAGTCCACTATCTATAAGCCTATATGGACATATAACGAGCATTATAAACAGCGAAACCGCACCTCCTGTAAGTACATCAGCTCTTCTCCCGAACCACACACCACCGTATGTCATTATAAGCATAATAACTGCCCTTATTGTTGCAAAGCCCCAGCCAACAAGCTCACCATAGAACATTATGAAGAGAACCGAGACCACACAAGCCATATGCACATTCATTCCCAAAGCTTTAAGCAGCTTTACTACACCCATTCCAATAATCGATATATGAAGTCCCGAAATTGCAAGAATATGTGATATACCTCCAACCCGATATAGCTTTCTTGTCATATCATCAAGCCCCTGCCTGTCACCGAGCAATAAGCCCGAATACATATCAGCAGTAAACTCATCAAAAACGGCATACATTTGGTCAGATATAGATTTTCTTATATTAAAAATAAATTCCCTGTAATTATTGCCCTCTCTCGAAAGCACCTCATATCTATCCATATATGTAACTGCTGCCTCAATGCCTCTCGCCCGATAATACCTCTTCATATCAAATTGTCCCGGATTGGCAGCTTCCTTTATACTAGCCAAAGAGCCACGTATCTCAATATAATTCCCGATACCAATATCCTCCGGAAGCTTATATACAACAGCATTTAATGTGTAACCAAGCTCCTCTCCATCGATAATATCCACCCTCATATAGCCATTTATACCATTTGCCGTCACAACCTTGTTGTATATATATCCATCAAGCTCTGCATTTTCATATTCTAAAAAATCAGGCAGTGTTCTGGCTATGACATTTAATATACCAAGCAGCATAAACACATACATTGCCACCATATATTTCCATTTGTCAGGCTTTTTTATAATATAAACTGCATCACAAATAAGCATAGCTAATGCTATGCCTATCTGCCATATTCCGCTCACAAACATCCCTGTCACCTCTCCAAGTGCAAAGGCTGCCACCGCCCAGAATAACGGTCTTTTCAATTATTAAACACTCCTATTTTTATTTGATTTACTGTAGAATATCAGAATTAAATGTAAGTGGCACATCTACATCTGACACGCCCCTGTACATATGAATAATCTCTCCATCAATCATAATCTGCACAGCATCAATATCCGGCAGACTTACTATTGAGTTGACAAGAGAATACAGTGTCACCTCACCCGACACATTAGATACTGAATTCATGAATTTATTGCTCAAATCAAGATAACATACTCCCTCACTTATACCTACAGAATTAACTGTAGTCTTTGCAGGAATACTGCCTCTTGACACAAGCTGACTTACTATCTTTTCCTCCATCGAAACATTAGGCTCATCAATAACCGTTACTGTAGATGAGACGATTCTTCCGCCTGACTTATCTGCATAATACAGCTCAATCTGCCTGTTATTCATATCCGCATCTGAATATCCATAGAAATAAAACGACTCTCTCATATACAGATTGTCCCTTATTACAGAGCCGGCATCATCAGAAAGCTTGATATCTATATCATTTATCTCACTTATCTGAAACAAGGTCTCACATATTGCTGCGTCTGTGAGCAGAGCCTTTTCTCTTGTCAAATCCTCATGTGCAGTAAATTCCAGCGAAAGGTTGTTATCTGCATCAAGCATATATGTGTGATATGTCACATCTGTACCAAGCTTATCTGTAAGCACAGTCATGACCTCCTCAACAGATGATGATACCGAATCAGGAAGCTTTATCTGATACATCTCCTCATCCTTCTTTATCTCCTTATCACCCGGATAATATATATATATCATACTCTCATTTGAACCTGAGGAAACCTTAACCTTACTGTCACTCTTCCCACAACCGGTCAGACAAATGAGCATACACAAAATACAAATTATAGCTAATTTATTTCTCATTTTGCTTCCTCCACATACTTGATAGGTATCTTAATCGTAAATGTTGTTCCCTCGCCATACTCACTGTAGAGCTTTATAGTTCCCCTGTGCATCATTATTACATTCTTAGTTATGGCAAGACCAAGTCCTGTACCACCCGTGTCACGGCTTCTCGCCTTATCCACACGGTAAAACCTCTCAAATACCTGTTCCTTGCAATCCTCAGGTATACCAACTCCTGAATCTGCAACCTTAATATGAACATTCTTATGGTCAGCATTTAAGGTAACCTTAACCCATCCGTTATCCACATTGTATTTTACTGCATTCTCAATAATATTAGTAAGTGCAAGGCTTAGCTTAACCTCATCAACCTCTGCCACAACATCCCTGTAGCTCTCATAGGATATGTCTATATTTCTGCTTGCAGCTATAGGCGACACTCTCTTAAGTATAATCTCAAGAAGTGCATTTATATCAACCTCTTCTATATTCATCTCAGCAGATTTCTTATCCATCTTAACAAGGGTAAGAAGGTCAGTTATTATCTTGCTCTCCCTGTCAACCTCATCCACAATGTCTGCCATAAATTCTTTGTACATATTAAGGTCTGCATCCTCGTTCTGTATAAGAGAATCGGCAAGAACCTTCATTGAGGTTATAGGTGTCTTTAACTCATGTGAGACATTAGACACGAACTCCTGTCTGGTTGAATCGAGAACCATAAGTCTGCCTATAGTATCATTGTAACTCTTAGTCAGCATCCTGAACTCTGTAAATCCCTGCTCAGGGAGCTTCTCATCCAGATGTCCATCCTTAGCTGACTCCATCTGACGATTGATACGCTTGATTCCCCTTACACTCATGTTGCCAATCATATAAGCAGCAAATACACTTATAGCCATTATGATAACGCTGAACAATATGCTCTTCTTTCTCACCGCATAGCTTATCTGGTCTATATACTTCGTCGATGCATTTACAAGCAAAACTCCCTTGATGCTGTCACCATCCATCACCGGATAAATGCACTCTATATAGTCATCCATGTCCTTCACATAGCTGTCCCGCTCACCTGTCATGACCTCAATCACTATGTCATTTACCATATATCCCCTTATATCACTTCCAAAGGTGTCCTTGATTATCCTGTAATGGTCGTCTATTATCATAATTCTTCCATAAAAATGATTAGACATATTATCAATCAGCGCATCGACACCCGATTTCTCATCATCAATGACAAAGTCTCTGTCTATAAGCAGCCTTGACAACATCGTACACTCCGTACGGACATCCTGCTTAAGGCTCTCTGAATATTTGTCACTGTTTACCTTATTTGTCAAATGCGAATAGACATAAAGTATCACTGCACTCAGCAATATAACAAGTATGGTAACAAATACACGAAGGCTAATCTGAATTCCAAATGCATGCTTTATCTTCTTATCTCTCACACAAAAACCTCATTTCCATATATCATAAACTTTTTCCATCATATCACACAGGAAACGCTCATTCAAGTAACTTGTTTATTACTTCCTGCATTGATATAATGTAATAAACAGGGGGTGTGTACTATGAATAATGATATGAAAAGTTATATACACGATATGCCAAAAATCGACCTTCACTGTCACATAGACGGTTCATTTTCAATAAATTACATAAAGAAAACATTAGGTATAAATGCGTCCGACGAAGAGCTGTCAAAAAAGCTCACTGCACCTTATGATTGCAGCAGCTTAGCAGAATACCTCACCTGCTTTGACCTTCCAATACAATGTATGCAGACAAAGGAAACTATCACAGACGGAATACTTGATATCATTCAACAGTGCCATGATGAAAATATCGCATACGTTGAACTTCGCTTTGCCCCATCATGCAGCATAAACGAAGCCATGACCTACAGGGATGTATTCGAGGCTGCGATAGCTGGTACCAAAAAAGGCTTCACCCAATATGGCGTAAAATCAAACATAATCGCTTGTGCCATGCGCCACCACAGCTACGAGGATAACGCTGACATGCTTAAGGCTGCGAGGGAATTCTTAGGCTTAGGTGTATGCGCCTTAGACCTCGCCGGTGATGAGAAATCACATGGCAATGAGGAGTTTGCAGAACTCTTTTCATATGCCAGACGTCTCAATATGCCATTTACCATTCATTCAGGTGAGTGTGGCAGCGTTAATAACGTAAGGCTTGCTATGGAATACGGTGCAAAAAGAGTAGGTCACGGAATTGCACTCATACAAGACGAGAAAGCTATCGCAGAGTGTAAGTCATATCATCTTGGCTTAGAGCTTTGTCCAACCTCCAATTACCAGACACATGCAGTTAAACCTGATTGCTTCTATCCTCTGAGAAGCTTCCTTGACGCTGGACTTGCTGCAACAATAAATATAGATAACAGAACTGTAAGCAGCACAACATTATCTGCCGAATATGAGCTTGTATGTGATAAATATGGTATTACAGAGAATGATTTTGAAGCTCTGTACAAGAATAGTGTAGATATATCTTTTGCCGATGATAACACCAAAAATGAATTGCTTAAGCTTATATAAAGTGGTGCCGGATATTACTCGTGGAAGTAATATCCGACTCCCCATTTTGTATGAATATATTTTGGCTCAGCAGGTGTTGTCTCTATTTTCTCTCTGAGTCGTCTTACATGAACATCAACTGTTCTAGCATCTCCGGGATATGAAGCACCCCAGATGGTCTTAAGAAGCTGTTCTCTCGAATAAACCTTATTAGGATTAGATACAAGAAGATAGACAAGGTCAAATTCCTTCGCTGTAAGATTAACCTCCTTGCCCTCTATGTATACTCTTCGGCTGTCACAATCTATCTTAAGCCCCTTTGTCTCGATAGTCTTAGTGTCGTTCTTCTCAGGGTTTGACTTGGTATTTCTTCTGAATATAGCCTTAATTCTTGCCTTTACCTCAAGTATGTTAAATGGCTTGGTGATATAATCATCTGCACCATACTCAAGACCTAGTATCTTATCCATATCCTCACCCTTAGCAGTAAGCAT
>CAVELH010000136.1:0-2492 GCA_963616385.1 bacterium
CTCTTTGAAGCATTTTCGATATGTGCGGTTGATACCTTCGTGCTAATTTCAGCCTATTTTTTATCGGGAACACAAAAGAGAAATATGCTAAAGCCGATATCACTGATTGCCCTTACTTCGGGATATAAGCTTGTTACATATCTTGTTCAGGTGTTCTATCTAAAACAGGCGATGTTTACGGTGAGAGATTTTATATTCAATGTCATACCTAACAACTGGTTTGTTATATTGTTCTGCGTGTTGTACATCATATCACCTTACATCAATATTCTGATGGATAATCTTGACAAAGAGCAATTTAAGAAATGTCTTATAACGCTTATGCTGTTGTTTGCGGTATATCCTACTGTGATTGAGACATTGGCACAGCTTGTGCTTGGAAGTCCGGAAATTGCGGGAATGGGAACAGTTACCACTCAGGGAAGCATGAGTGGGTATACGATAGTTAATTTTGTTTTGATGTATTTTATAGGAGGGTACTTAAGAAAATACCCTCCCAAATCATCCAAATGGTTATATGCCCTCTGCTATGCGGCATTGGTGTTATGTGACTTCGCATTTGCACACATATCATCAGGCTATACCAGCTATGCCAATGTATTTGTTATAGCTGAGGCGGTAACGCTGTTTCTGGCATTTTACAACATAAATATTGGCTACAGCAAAGTGATTAATACCATATCAGGCTCAGTGTTCAGCGTGTACATATTACATACCTGCGGCTTGTTAATAGGCACGTTCTGGTCTTATTTTAATATCCCAGCCATAGTAAATATGCCTGTTATAAATATGCTTGGACATATGGTGGTGGCTGTTGGCGCTATGTTTGTCGTTTGCCTTGCCATTGATATGGTGAGACGTGGTATCTTAAAGCTGCTCCAATATTGTATTCACAAGTAAATCATTCTGTCTTGGGTTCATAAAGCAGAATCTTATATATCTGTCATCAAGTCCGCGTACATCTGTGCAGTTCTTGATTACAATTCCCTTGAGATTGCAGTTGGCAGCTACAGATGATGCACTGACATCCTCCTTGAGGAGCTTGGCTAACATGAAGTTGGCATAAGGCTTATAAAGCTTTAGATTCTTATTAGTAACCATTGCAGAATATATAAGGTTTCTCTCTGTGTATATCTGTGAGCGTGAGCGTGTAACATATGAGGAATCCTTGAACAGCTCAGTGCAGGCTATCGCAGTAAGTGTTGATATATTATCCGGAGTGTTGGTTATGTTGATTATGGACATATATTCCGGATTGTTCATTATTGCATACGCAAGCCTTAAGCCCGGAACTGCGAAGAATTTGGTTACACCCCTTAGCACAGCTATATTATCATACTCATCTGTAAGAGGAACTGCTGTAAGCTCGTCATATTTTTCTGTGAATTCTATGTACATCTCATCAATAACTATGAATATACCGAGCTGCTTGCAGGCAGCGGTAAGGGTTTCCATGTCCTCCCTTGATATAATCTGTGAGGTTGGATTGTTTGGATTGCCAAGTATAATCATATCGTATGAATCATCCAATGCACTGATTAAATCCTTTATGTCAAGAACATAATCCTTTGCCTCTTCAAGCTCATAGAAGGTTGTGTCACATCCGAATATTGATAAAAGCTTCTCGTAATCACCCGATGATGGGATGGGAATGAGAGCCTTCTTAGGAGCAATGAGTGCGGTAAAAAGTCTTAATAAATCTAAAAAACCGCTTCCAAGAATAATATTTTCCGGATTGCAGGAGACATACTCTCCGATAGATTCCTTGAGCTTGTCATAGTAGCCAACCGGATATCTGCCTATTGCATCAAGGTTCTCTTCAAGAACCTTAGTCACGGATTCTGGAACGCCAAGAGGGTTCTGATTAGCGTTAAACAACACAGTTTCATACTGCTCAAGACGTAATTGTGAATGATTCATGTTTAATACCTCCATTTATTTGTATAAATAACCCCTTATATGTCTTTTAAATTTTGAAAACTTCTGTTATAATCTACTTTGTGTTATTATATTATTATAATTTGCACTTAGAATAATGGCAAGGACAAATTATATACAGATGACATAGACTTGGAGGAACACATGAAAGGGATTGTAGAACATTATGCGAAGGGAGAATTTCAGGTTGACAGACCTGAGGTTGAAATCTCTGAGAAGTTCTTAAAATTAAATATTGAATCCGGTACGGTATACGAGGGAAGTTTTTCTGTAAACAGCACTAATGACCACATAATAAAGGCGATGGTTTACGACAGCAGATATATGTTAAGGTTTGAGAACCATACATATATCAACCGCAGCTTTGATGTTAAGTACACATTTGATGCTACCTGTCTTGAGGCGGGTAAGAACTATAAAGGACACATAAGTATCATCACAGATGGTGGCGAATTTAAGATAATGTATGATATCGACATCACCAATCCATATGTTAAGTACGGTGATCAGAAGATAGATGATTTGTTTAAGTTTGCAACCTTGGCAGAGAGTAA
>CAVELH010000136.1:2502-6841 GCA_963616385.1 bacterium
ATCGATTGACATAAGTAAAAATACCTGGGGCTATACCAATTCAACAGTACGTTCTATGGCTGATTTTATTATTCCATCAAGGAAGAATATAGTCAGTTCTGATTTTTGTGCAAATATGTTTTCGCTGGACGTGCTTATATCCCCTGAGAATATCCCTGATGGAGTTACCTCCGGCAAGATACTTATAGAGAATATTTACCAGAAGATAGAGATAGAGATAGTCCTTTCGAGACCACAGTCAAAAACTGCTATATCACCTAGGTCGAACAACAGGAATCATACAATTAAGACCAATCTGGTTAAGCTTACCCACGCTTACCTTGATTACCGCATGGACAGACTTTCGCTGAAGGAGTATGTTGCACGTTCACAGTTTGCATTTGGCAATCTTGCACGCTACGTTCCAGAGGAGGATTTGTATCGTATAGGAATTATGCATATGAATATTATGCAGGGTGAGTATGTCAAGGTTGAACAGGAATTCCTTCGTATTGATGCAGATGTTGACAATGCAAAGATGGATCCAAGGCAGGAGTGCTACTATGGTTATCTTAAGGCACTTCTCAAGAAGGACAGCGAGACTATTGACAAGGCTAGAAATCTGATAAAGAGAAACTTTAGAACTCAGGATGACAAGATGTTCTATTTCTGGCTGCTGTTGTTCTTAGATGATACATACGCAAATGATCCTATGGCACTTTACAGAGAGATAGGCAACCTGTATGACAACGGTTACAATAGTTGTATCATGTACCTTGAGTTATGCGAATTGTGGAATAACAATCCATTACTGCTTAAGAAGATTACGGATCTTGAGATTACAGCTGTAAGATGGGGACTCCGCCATCAGTATATCTCAGATGAGGTTATAGAAGAGTTTATCAGACTTGCCGGAACATTTAAGGAGTTTGATACAAAGATATTCGGAATTATGGAGGCAATCTATGATAAGAGCAAGAACGTTGAGGTTCTTAAGAGCATATGCTCAATGCTTATCAGTGCCAACAAGCTTGAGAATAAATACCACAGATTTTACAGGGATGCAGTTGAGTGCTCACTCAAGTTCATAGGACTTAATGAGTGCTTCGTCAAGAGCATGAACTTCTCAAGGTATGACCTTATACCACAGTCTGTTCTTATGTATCTTAATTATAAGAATACACTTAATGAGCAGGAGCTTGCTTACCTGTATGCTAATGTTATATATAACAAGGCTCAGCATATGAAGGTATACCATGAGTATAGCGTGACTATGCAGGACTTCATGGAGAATATGATAATAAAGGGCAAGGTGAGTGATGACCTTACAGTGCTTTATGATGAATTCCTTGAGCCTGAGACTGTAAGCCCTCTTTATGCGGGCAAGCTTATCAACATCATATTCAGACGTAAGCTTGTATGCTTTAACAAGGGTGTAAGGGCAGTCATAATTACTCATCAGGAGCTTGAGGAGGTACAGCGCGTACCTATAATTAATGGTGAGGCGTATGTTGAGATATTATCTAACACGGCTTCTATTATATTTGAGGATAGTGAGGGTAACAGATACGCAGGTTCTATACCTTACAGACTTGAGCGTATAGTTGATGAGAAGGCATATCTTGATATATGCTGCAAATATAGCCCTAGAGATTACAGAGTATTGCTATACAATTACAAGAAGCTCGGTGATTTCACATATAAGAAGGCTGTAGAGGTTAATGCTGCAAGAGATATCGTAAATTGTGAGGAGATATCATATGATTACAAGCAGCAGGCTTACCTAAATATAATTGAGTACTACCATGAGAATCTTGATGCAGATGTATTGGTTAAGTATCTTGGTAAGCTTGATATAGAGTATCTTAATCACGCAAATGCAAGAACAATTATCGCATATCTCGTAGATATGAATATGTTTGATAAGGCATTCCAGGCAGTAAAGCTGTATGGCTTTGACGAGATAGACTCAGAGGAGCTCTATCGACTTGCAGACTATGGTGTTGAGGATTCAAATGGATTTTTGAATGAAGATTTGCTTGCTATATGCGTTCATCTTTATAAGATGGGTAAGGTTAATGAGCGTATGCTTATATATATAATGAACCATTTTAAGGGTGACCTTGATGAGCTCGCTAATCTCTTTAAGATAATAAGAAACAGCGTTAAGGACGTATCACTTCTCGCTGAAAATACACTGGCTCAGATGATGTTTGCAATGGGCAATGTAGAATATATATACGACATATTCTCGGCATACTATGAGGGAAGAAGCAGAGGACTTGTAGTAAAGGCATTCCTCAGATTCACCTCAAGGAATTACCTTATACTTGACGAGCAGATTCCGGGAAGTGTATTCAACTGCTTATACCTTGAGATTATGAAGGGTAATATAGATGATGAGATATCGAAGATGGCATTATTGTCATACTTCTCTAAGTTAGACAGATACACAGAGGATCAGCGTGAGTGGATAAGTGATACTGTTGGCAGATTTATGGATGCCGGCAAGATACTTCCGTTCTACAAGAGCTTTAAGTCATTTATCAAGCTTCCACAGGATGTATTCTTAAAGACCTATCTTATATATAAGAGTGATCCGGGCAAGCAGATTTCTGTACGCTATGCATTTGATACAGGTTCAAGACAGTCACTTACATATAAGACTGAGAGAGTTGACGAGATGATACCGGGAATGTACGTTAAGGAATTTGTAGTGTTCCACGGAGAGAGACTTGTATACAGCGTTGATGATGATATACTTGGCACATCTTATGTGGTTGAGAGCGAGTCGCTTAAGACCAAGGAGTTTAACCGTAAGGATAGAAACAGATTTGAGATTATCAACAGCATGCTCGTTAATCAGGAGATGCGTGAGGATAATGAGCTGTTAGAGACATTGGATGTTTATCTTAATACTGTACATCTGTTTGAGGAGAATCTTACTCTGTTATAAGTAGTAGGGCATAAATGTGCCGGATGGAGGAAATTATGTCAGAAGCATTTTATATTGGCATGGATTTGTGCTCAGACTCAACACAAATAAGCTTTTACAATGATATAAAGCGAGAGCCTGAGACGGTAAACCAATTAAATAACAAAGAAACCTATATGATGCCTAATATCTTATTTTACAGCAAAGATACGGGGGACTGGTATGTTGGTTCTGAGGCATCAGAGGCAAGATTTAAGGAAGACGGTATTATACTTGATGAGCTGTACAAGAATGCCAGAAGTGAGGAGACAATAGATGTTGCAGGTACGATATATACCTTCAGACAGTTGTTCCTTAAGATGCTCAAGATGCATATAGATTCATTTTTGTACAGATATGAGGGTGCGACAGTAAAGAAGCTTGTAATAACAATACCTGAGTATAACAAGGATTTGTTCAAGGTGCTTGGAACATTTCACAAGGAGCTTGACATACCTGCTGAGAGTGTTGAGATAACAAGCCACTTGGACAGCGGACTGTATTATATATTTAATCAGAGCAGTGAACTCTGGGTAAACAGTGTTGCACTTTTCGATTACAGTGCTGACGGACTTAATTATTATCGAATAGATATAACCAGAGGCAAGACACCTGAGATAATCAGCGTTGTGCATGAGGATTATACAGCACAGTTTAATATGGCATTGTTTGGCGGTGACAATATACTTATGGATGTCACATTTGCCAAGATTGCCGATTACGAGATGAAGAAAACTTATATATCATCCGTATTTCTTACGGGACTTGGGTTCTCGGAGAAATGGATGAACAAATCAAGAAATATATTATGTCAGGGCAGGCGCGTGTTCGCTGGACAGAATATATATACAAAGGGTGCCTGCTACAAGGCAGTCGGTGGAGAATATGAGGAGTTCTACAAGAGATTTTTCGTTGAGACCAAGGAGAATGTTATATATGACGTGGGAATATCGAGTGGCGAAGAGGAGGACAAGTTCATTCCTATCGTTTTAGGTGGACGTCAGTGGTATAACATTCACGGTAAGATTAATATAATACTTGATGATACAGACAAGCTTACCATTATATACAGGAACAGACAGAGCGGTGAGGAGGTCAGAGAGGTTGTAAAGCTGCATGGAATACCTAAGAGACCTAACAAGACATCTAAGTTTTCGGTAGAGGTTGAGTTTGATGATCCGCACAGAGGAGCAGTAATTATAAAGGATGTTGGTTTCGGAAAGCTTTTCCCAACCACCAATAAGATATATCGTAAGGAGTTTGAGGTTTAATGTCAAAAGTAATTTTATGTACAAAAAAAGAGGCATCTCACCCTTTTATATTTTTGAATACCAAGGTTGAAATTAATACCTATGAGGAGCTTTGCTTTTACATCTATAACAATAC
>CAVELH010000137.1:0-6831 GCA_963616385.1 bacterium
GCTTTAAATATTATTATGCAACATGCAAACAAAGTTATAGTTAATATCATTCTGAGTGTAATTATTTTTCCTGCTACATCTAATCTATCCCGTTGCTGATATAAGCCTAAATATACATCTTCTATAGAGTCCACAATTTTAAATAAACACATCCATATGATAATCCATGATTTTTCGGAACTATAATTATTTTGTGCACTGGCTACTGCAACATATATTATAGATACAACAAGCATTGCCAATGTTGTAATTATTCTTGACGCTCTATAATCGTTAAATGTAAATTGACGTTTTACATCAGACACCTGAAAATTACGCATTCCGTATTTCCCGATGTTTAAAAATAGGTTGGCACTTGCGTATGCCAAAGTGAAAACTCCAGCCTCATACAGATTGAGAACCCTTGTAAGTATCATAAGCATAATAACAGACTGAAATGCCATTAACATACTTCCTGCCATATTCCATACAAAACTTGCACGGTTTATATCTTTGCTATTAAGTAAGAAGTGCTTTAAGTTCGACATATATTTTAACCTCAGTATAAATATCTTTTATAGAGGTAGTTTATATTAATTACGGTGAAAAGTAAAGGCGAATTAATTATAAATTAAAGCAGCAAATAATTTAGTTAAAATTGTCTGCTAAATAGTGAAAAATGTCGAAAATACTAATAAATTAGTGGAAAACACATATATGTATGATATAATAAATGTTGTGCTTGTATATAATGGCATAATACAAGTATTTACATGTAACTGGAAGGTAACAAGACCTAGTCTATGTAAGGAGGGCGTACAAATGAATATATTTCTTAGTTATGAATTCAGTAATATTATGAACTTTGTTATAAATATATGGACTATCATAATTTCGGGAAGTGTGGCAATTATCGATTTTGTAAAAATAATGTATGAAAAAGAAGAAAAACGAAATACGAAGATTAAATTGTTAAAAGTTATATTTACTGTTTCAGTATTAGTATTAGTGATAGTTCTAACATTAATGTTTTTGCAGACATATAATAAGGAACATTTAGATACATATCCTGATATGATTTATTATGGGAATACAGAAAATAATATGGCGAATGGAAAGGGACGTCTTTTTGATTCAGAACATAATTTAGTTTATGTAGGAAATTTTAAAAATGATAAATATCATGGTAGTGGCAAAGAATATGGTGCATATATAGATAAGAAGACTGGAACAATGAAAACATATTTAGAATATAGTGGAGAATTTTATCTTGGGATTAGAAATGGACAAGGTAAATTATATGATAATACAGGAAAGCTGATATATAAAGGTGGTTTTGCTCATGGTAATAAATGTGGATTTGGAATAGTATATTCTAAAACGAAAGACGGTCAAGACATAAAATATGTGGGTGAGTTTTCGGAGAATTTAATGGATGTTTGTTATGAACGCTATATAGCGGGAAAGCAAGTTGATGCGAAAATTGATAATCAGGATATATCTGTTCAGTATTATGAGAATGGTAATATTAATATTGAAGGACCGAGTAAAAAAGGATATTTTAACGGAAATGTAACAATGTATTATGAAGATGGTAACAAGCAATATGAAGGAGAAATGTTTTTTGGAAATATTTTGGGAGAAGGAATCTATTATTATGATAGTGAAAAAAACACTAAAGAATATGAGGGACAGTTTGTAAATGGTCTGCGATGTGGAGAAGGTATATTATATAATTCTGATGGAAAGAAAATTTATATTGGTGAATTTTTAAATGATTTATTCCATGGATATGGGAAGTTATATAACGATGACGGAACGCTGTTATTTGAAGGACAATTTATTAAAGGACAAGCTGTAAATTGATAATATTCAATTATTTTATTAACATAAATAAGACAACTGATACATCTGCGTACTAATAAAATAAACCATATGGCAATTTATAGAAAATGTCAATACAAATAATTTGATTTAATAAAATATTTGCATGTTTGTTATACAGAAAAATACACCCCCATCAGAACATATATGTAAGTTAAATAAAAATAAATTGTCACTATAATGGAATTATACAGTTAGCTGTTATCTACATTGTGCATGTGTAAGACTTTTAATAAGGAGAATAAGAAGTATGAATGGAAGAGATTATGCACAGTATTTGTGTGACAAAATTCGTGAGTTGAGTGATAGTTTCCCTAATGCTTATGATTATTTTTATGATAACAGTATTGCTTGGGAAAAATGGTTGCAGTGTGGCATAGCGTATTTATGTACAGGTGATAATGTTGCTGAGGTTTACTGTGAATATGCATCAAATGATGGTAAAGGTGTGAAAGACAGGGCAGATTTTTTAATTATTGCACATGAAGCAAATGCAAATGGGTGTTTGGGAGAGCTGAAGTGTGGCAGGCAAAGTGCGGGATTCCCAGAGATGATTTATGACTTTTATGCAGATATAGTAAAATTAGATAAATATGATAGCTATTATAAGACCTGCATATTAGTTACAAAGGATATCAATGAAACCCTTTATAATAAGATGAAAAATGAATTAGCTGATTATGGCTGGGTAATTGATGATCTGGAAATTGAAGGCTCTAATATGGCAGTTATAATAGCATATAAAGATGAATAAGATAATAATTAATTGTCATATATAAGGCTTGGGCATAGAGTTCGTTAGTTGGACTTTATGCCCACATTTTATATATACGCGATGTAAATAATTGTATAAACTTATATCCTCTGCATCCTGACCTTATCCTCATCAGTTTCTATGTAACAGATTACATCATTGGGTTGACACTCAAATAGGAAACATATCTTGTTAATAAACTGTAAGGTGAAATTATGATTGTGCTTAAGACGATTAATTTCTGCCGGGTTTAATTCATAGTCGTATTCCAGCTCATATATAGATATTCCCTGTTCCTTCACCATGTTCCAAAAAGGCTCAAATGACATCATATACATTCCTCCTCAAGTATATTTGTGTCTACATTATAAAAAAGTATTTGCGGCAAAAATAACTTACATATTTGTAAAATAAACAAGATTATCAACTTAGAAAAATGAAAGAATGTTTATCTGATTTCATATGTGTAAGTTACAGACTTGATGTTTTTTTCGTATGCTTTGTACACACTATTTAGAAGGAGGGATGATGGTGCCTACTAAGGAAAACGAACCGCATAAGGGTGATAATAAACTTTCACAAACAAAGGGGGTGGGGAGAAGAGGAGAGAAGGTTGATGATGAAACAAGTATCATAGACAGTGACTTCATATTGTTAGATGAACTTGTATATGCTCCGCTTCATTCATTGGCAGAATCCAATCAGAGACTTAGAGCACATGTTATTGATGCAATCAAAAATATGGGCTCGGTCAGGCAGAATGGACAGGAGGAAATAATTCATCTCGATAATATTAACATTGCCTATGATCAGGTAAGGCAGGAGGGGGATGATGGGTATAGTGTAGATAATTTACAGCTACAGGTTCCACTTCTGTCAGTAGTTCCGGTTACTAATTTAATGATTGAAAAGGCTGAGATTGACTTTTCAACAGAGGTGCGCTCCGATGCCGACAAGGATGGGAAGATTAAGATAAATGGAAGAATATGTTCGCCTGAACAAAGAGACAGTGATTATTTACCAAGAGTATCGTATCACATGGTTATTAAGTCAATTCCGGCTACAGAGGGAATTATGCGTCTTACAGATTTGCTAAGCTCTAATCAAATGGCAAAACAGTTAGATACTACACCTGTAACTATGGATGGTAATCTTAGCACTGATGAGCAAAAGAGCACATGGCAGGAGATTACTGATTTGAGACTTAATATTAAGAAGCTTAAGCAGTTATATCAGAAGGTTACAGATACGCTTGCTGAGCAGGAAAAAATGTATCAGATTAGTCATGATGCATATCCCGAAGATACATATGAATTTGATAAGGAAAAATATCTTAAGGCACAATCAGATATTATGAATCATATTATGGAGGCGCAGGAGAAAATTATAACATTGGAGCTGGCTAATGGTTTGGGAGAAGGTTTATAGAAAGGGAGGTATTTTATGTCAGTAGCAGAACAATTTGCGGGTTTAGATATGAAAAGCCTGATTGGTGGACCGCTGACTGCGGCAGCAGATGCAAGTATTTTGCTTGCAAGGTCAACAGCAGATTTTATTAATGATGTGGGATTTGATGCTAATGGTAAGGTGCGTACGGCAGCGTTTGGATATTCAAGAAGAAGTGCTAATGATGATGGGACAAGCAATCTTGAAGAGATGAAGGTTGATGTACCTATGCTTGCTATTGTACCGATTCCTAATCTCCAGATTGATGAGGTTAATATTTTGTTTGATATGGAGGTAAAGCAGAGTGAGAAATCGGAGAAATCAATGGATTTGGGTGCAACCTTGTCAGGTTCGGCTAAGTTTGGCCCGGTTAAGGTGAATATAACCGGTAGTGTTAGTGCACACAGCTCTAATACGAGAAGCTCTGACAACTCTGCTAAATATCATGTCGATGTAAGAGCAACAAATCATGGCACACCTGAGGGCTTATCACGCGTGCTCGATATGATGTCGGCATGCATTTCGCCAATGTTGTTGAATTCTGAGTTAAAGGATGGGAATGGTCAGAATCTCACAGACACGGCAAAAGCTGATGCAGAGAGATTAAAGCAGCTAAGAGCAGCCGTAAATACGTTGGAAGGTAAGTTGGATGCAGCCAGAAATGGACTTGAGAGCAACATTCAGAGGATGAAAAATATCGCTAACAGTCAGCAGAATATCTATCAGGCGGCTGTAACGCAGCTGCTTGGCAACCTTAAACAGGATAGCAGTGATTATGAGGAGAAGAGCGATTTGTATAGTGAGTCTATGAGTGAGGTTAATCAGGCATGGACGAATTTCCGTAATCAGGCGGCTGATTTAATTAAGCTTGTGTCAGACAGCAATGATACAAAGGCCGGCATATCAGAGTTGTTTGGATTAAAGGCATTTAAGTCTGATGATGGAAAGGTAACCTCATATACTTCTGCGGAAGCGCAATATGCCGCACTTGAGAGAGCAGAGAAGGACGCCTTGGCAGCACAGAAGCGATATGATGAGGTTGAGGCAAATCTGCTTGCTAAAAAGAGTGAGTATAATGATGCCATCTCAGGAAAGTACATTTCAAATGCTGGTAAAGCTGCAAATGAACCAGCTAAGCCTGCTGGTACTAATACACCAAATAGTAATGCTGGTACAGGTGGTACTCAGGGAAAATCTAAATAAGAATAGGAGATAGAAACCATGGATAGATTGGATGATATGATGAATATGGATTTTACCGGTAAAGGTATATTGGATGATATATCTGGTAATACGGATATGGAGAGTAAATTCTTTAAAATGCTTATTAAGAATTGCAGTTCTCATACAGTAATTACAGATGTTAAGGTCGTTATGGATAAAAATGAGCAGGCAGCGAAGAACAAATGCCCTAATGGATACGAGCTTATTGCGAGTGACCTTAATAAGGGGGCTGGCGGTCAGTTTATCTATATTTGCATCCGAAGAGAAGAAATCCTGACGATGAAGAAGCAGTGACAGGTAAGCATGTATGGATAATAATAGTAAGAAATGTCAGTATTCTGATGTTCATTATGTAAAAATGGTTACAATAGGAAGTGTCAATCCGAATAATCCCTTATCAGACGCGTCTAGAGCAGCACAGGTTGAACTGCTTAATAAATGCTTAAATGATTATCCCAAGGGAATGATAATCGGAAAGGATATAACTATTGGGAGATATATGCTTGGTGAACATGAACTTACAATGGAACGTGTTACATATCATATAGGCTTCACAAGAAAGCCTGCTTGGGAAGTATGATTAATTAAACTAAACTAACAGACTGCTTGCTGCGTCTGTTAGTTTTTTTATGCTACAAATATATACACCTATGCTCCAATTTGTGACTTGACTGATGTATGAATGTCCGTTATGCTTAGATACAGTAAGGCAATTCTTATATGTTATTTTTCACAGGCTATATTCAGGTACTTTAACCAGTATAGCGTCAACATTATTTCTGTTTTACCCTTACTATATTGCTGCTTTATAAATCATCAATTATTACAAAGGAGGAACTATATGTTTCATACAACTTCATTTTCTGATGTTGCATCAGTAGAGCAATATATTGCTACAAATGCAGCCGCAAACGCCTTATACAGAAGCTTTAAACCTGATTGGAAGGAGCTTGTACAGGACTTCTTTTTAAGTAAGCGTACACTTCCACTGACATATGATCCGTTTTTTAAACGCATTTTTAATACCGACATACACCCTAAGCGGCTATCGGATTTATTATCATCAATTATGGGACAAAGGGTTACCGTTACCGCAACCTTATCAAACGAGGACACACTGTTAAAGGGTAATGCTCTTATGATTATGGATATAGTTGTACGCCTTGAGGATGGTTCAATAGCAACTGTTGAAATACAGAAATTATCCGCAGCATTTCCCGCTGAAAGAATGTCGTGTTATTCAGCAGACTTGCTTCTAAGGCAATACGAACAGGTCAAAAATAAACTTAAGAAGAACTTTAATTATGATGCATTGAATAAGGTCTATACGATTGTTATATTTGAGAATACAGATGATGCAGCGGTTACTTCTCCGGTATACAGAGCGTTTCACACATCAGATACCAGCGACAAATATCTTCACCATGGAAGGATAACCTTTGACACAGGATTAGAGCTTAATTTTCTTCAGGAATTTTATCTTATTTCACTTGACGTATTTCGCGAATTTGGATATTCTAAAGATGACAATGAACTAACCGCAT
>CAVELH010000138.1:0-2398 GCA_963616385.1 bacterium
GGATAATAATCCTATTATTATATCCATGAATTACATTCCGGATAATATACAACCAGATATGTTGTTTTTGAGCAATTCAAAAAAATATGTGCAGTTATCCAACAAATTATCTAAGAACAGAAATAAATACCAAATAATTGCCACCTCTAATGTAACAAAAACCAGTGGTTTGTTTGATTTTACAATACGTTACAGTGATGTCCTTGATATGTCAGATAACGCAATATCGGACTTACCTTTTACTGTATTATTAAAATCACTAATTAAAGCAGGTGTTACTGAAGTTTATTTAGGTGGTATAGATGGTTTTAATAAGCAGCACAACGGAGTATATTTAGACGATAATGAAAGCTGCAATTATGACGTAAATCGTACGGATGAACTAAATGATTATGTAAATAGATTGTTATCACATCTAAACGATACTATTACAATTAATTTTTTAACGAACACAATATATAATATATAATATATAAATATGCCAGATTTTTAAAATTATGGAGATGAAATTATGATAAGTTTTAATGTACCACCTGTTGTAGGTAAAGAAATAGAATATATGCAAGATGCCATATCACGTAATAAGATATGTGGTGATGGTTACTATACAAAAATGTGCAATAAATGGATAGAAGAAACAACTGGCACTGCTAAAGCTTTACTAACTACGTCTTGTACGCACGCCACAGAATTAGCAGCCTTACTATGTGATATCAAACCAGGTGATGAGGTTATTATGCCATCTTATACCTTTGTTTCTACCGCTGATGCTTTTGTATTGCGTGGTGCAAAGGTTGTATTTGTAGATATAAGACCTGATACCATGAATATAAACGAGAATTTAATAGAAAATGCAATAACAGATAAAACAGTTGCTATTGTGCCTGTTCATTATGCTGGTGTATCCTGTGAAATGGACAAAATAATGCAACTTGCAAAAAAATACAACTTAAAAGTTGTCGAAGATGCAGCTCAGGGTGTCATGGCAAAATATAAAGGACAAGCCTTAGGCACTATAGGCGATTTTGGATGTTATAGTTTTCACGAAACAAAAAATTATAGCATGGGTGAAGGTGGTGCTATTCTTATAAAAAATGGTGCGGATGCCGATAGAGCCGAAATAATACGTGAGAAAGGTACTGACAGGAGCAAATTTTTACGCGGTCAGATAGATAAATACACTTGGGTATCTGAAGGTTCATCTTATTTACCTAGCGATTTAAATGCAGCTTATTTATATGCTCAGTTTGAATGTGCTCAGGATATATTTGATGATAGAATGAACAGCTGGAATACCTATGATGCAGCATTTTCTGTATTAAGAGATAAAGGATGTATTGAAACTCCATATATTCCATCTGGATGTGAACACAATGCACATATGTATTATATAAAATTAGATAACCTTTCAGAAAGAACTAAGTTTATAGAATATATGAAACAGAATGACATTTTAACTGTATTTCACTATATACCTTTACATACAGCACCTGCGGGACAAAAATTCGGTGTGTTTTCAGGTGAAGATGTATATACAACAAAAGAAAGTGAAAGAATTGTTAGACTCCCTATGTATTATAATATGGGCAATGCAATTGAAAAAGTTATTGATAAGGTTATCAAGTATTTTGACTAATATGAGGTAATTATAAATGAGCCAACGCCAAAAATTATTTATATTTATTGCAATTATTTTTATAACAATTTTTTCATTTAACACAGTTATAAGTGCAAACACAAGTGATAATATATTTGAAGGTGATGGTACTCATAATAATCCTTATATTATAAATGATTATGAAGATTTACATAATCTTCAAAAAAATGTAAATTCTGGCGAAAACTATTCAGGTAAATATTTTTTACAGACAGCAGATATTGATTTAAATAACAAATCATGGACCTCTATTGGCAACAGCGAGGATAATTGTTTTTCTGGAATTTATAACGGAAATGGATATAAGATAAATAATTTATATATTAAAAATAATAAATGTTCTGGGCTTTTTGGTTATTTAAAAGGTCAGGTAGTTAATTTGTGCATATCCAGTGGTAATGTATATGGAGATGCCTGTGCTGCTATTGCATATAAATCTGTTGGTTCTAATGCAGTTATAGCAAACTGCATCAATAACGCAACCCTTAATGGTAAATATGTAGGAGGAATTGCCTACAACTTTTATGATGGAGTTATAGCAAACTGCATTAATTCAGGTACTCTTGAATGTGAAAATCCTTATGCAATCACTGCAGTAAATTGTGATGTCAAAATATATAGTTGTTACTCAACTAACTATGATCTTGCACCTTCTGGTATTGTTCCTTTTGAATCTGCAACTGTCAGTTCTGATTATATTAACTCTGTAAGATTTTCCATTAAATATTCTTTAACGGCTTC
>CAVELH010000138.1:2408-6740 GCA_963616385.1 bacterium
AAAAAGGCACCTCAGCAATATATACAAACACATAAAAAGCAAATATATGCTTCTTTAATTATTTTTGGTGTTATCTCTTTTTTTATTGATGCTGCACTTTTTAGGAAAGGAATTGCAGTGCTTAATACAGGAAATTTGATTTTTATAGTGTTATGTAATATTATATTTATTACATGTTTAATATGTTTTTTGAAATGGTATAAGCTAAAATTTATAAAGCTTCCTATTTCTCTTATACTGGTAATTATTTTGTCAGTTGCTGTAGAGTTATTGCAGTTTAATAATGTACCTCGTTACGATGCTAATATATATTATGGAAGCCTAATCAAGGGTACTGAAATGTTCAACTTAGATTTAGTATCCTTTATTGGAGCTTTTACCTGTTGGAAATGGGCGCAGGGATTATGTCTTATAATTGCACCTTTTGAATTTTTATTGCCACGAAGAGTTATAGGTGTATATATTGCTAATATTTTAATAACAATTGTTACTTTATGCGTTTTATATTGGTTATTAAGAAGAATATATCCGTCAATAAGCAAACTCTCCGCATCGCTATACTGTTTAATATTTGCATTTTCTCCATATATTATTGGACTTTTTTCATATCTTGATATGGACTGGCATATAGCCTTCTTTTCCATATGGCTTGTTGCCGCAATATATATAGAAAATGATTATCTTATCAGTTTTATAGGTTGTTTGCTTTCCTTCACAAAGATTACCGGATTTGCATTTTATGTTTTCTTTTTAAGTATATTTTCATTAATGCATATTATTAAAGGAAAAGGCACCTCCTTATTTATATCTATAAAGAATTGGTGCAGGCCAAAAAGGGTTTTATTATGGATTGCACCAGCCTTTATGTTTTTATTATCCTTAACATATGGCAACTATATTGTAAGTCAATCATTTTTTGGAACATATGTAAGCGATTCAATGATTAATCTTTTTGATATTAATCAGATTGCCAACACTTTTCTACATACTTTTGTGTTTGGATTTAGATGGATTTTTGCTATAATGATGTTAATAGGAATAATTGTATATATAATACGACGAAAAAATTATCACAACGCTGAAATGAGTTATGTTTTTTCTATATATTTAACATTTATTTTAATATTTATTTTACTGGCAGTTTATAATGCTGACGCAAACTGTCCGAGATATACGACTGTATTTTCAGCACTATATATCATACTACTACCTTTTTTGATGGATATGATTATTCAAAAAGAAAGAATCCAACCTGTTATTATATCCATCTTGGGTTTACTTTGTTTTATACAAACATTTTGGACCATTGATCCATCAATTACTCTTTATGCAGACAGCATCGATACAGGAGTGAAAAAAATATATAAGTTAACATATACAAACGATACAAGGCCTGGGATGAACCTTGTCAGCGGCTCAGATTTGCAGTACCCTATCATTGGTGATGTTTATGCCTATAATTTAGAATATTCATACTATGATAATCTTTTGGAGCAGGCTCTTTCATCAATGGACTTTGATTCTATTACCGATATATATGTACTGGATATATCATTATACGAATTAAATATAGATGGTAGAAACTATGGCGGTGGGGAAACATATAAAATTTATTGGGACGCTAAAAAAGGAAAAAGGACATTTATACAAACAGGGAATCGGTTCCTCAATGCCAGACTAATTGATTCCGATAGTATTTTAAATGCACCAAAAAAATATTTATACGGCGGAAATGACTTTTATTTATTAGTTCCAAGCCGCGCCGACTCAAAAGAAGTTATAAATAAATTGATAGCATCCGGCTATACACTATATGACTATAAAACCATTAAAAATGTATATGGTTCACTAAAATTATATACTTTTAATAAATAATATTTTATAATATATGAGGTATTTTAACATGGAGACTTTATCTTTTGTAATACCATGCTACTGTTCAGAAAATAGCATAAAACAAGTTGTGGATGAAATCGTATCTACAGTAACCAATGATGGTCGTTATGATTATGAGATAATCTGCATTAATGACGGTTCAAAGGACAACACATATGAGAAATTATTAACTTTAACAGACAATCATCGGGTTAAGGTTATTAATCTATCCAAAAATTTTGGTCAGCATAGTGCCCTAATGGCAGGATTTAATCACGTTTCTGGAAATATTGTGGTTTGTATAGATGATGATGGTCAAAATCCTCCTTCAGAGGTTTTTAAAATGATAGATAAACTAAATGAAGGTTATGATTTAGTATCAGCAAAATATAAAGAAAAAAAACATTCTTTATTCAGAAAAATTGGAACAAAGATTAGCTTTGCTATGTCCACCCATCTTGTTGGCATGCCCAAAGGCATAGATTTAAATAGTTATTGTGTATGTCGTAGATTTGTAATTGATGAAGTAATAAAGTACCAAAATTCATATCCTTTTATACATGGTCTTATGCTTAGAGTAACTCGTAACATCGCCAATGTATATATCAATCAACGTGAACGGGATTATGGACAATCTGGATATACATTCAAAAAGCTCTTGGCACTTTGGATGAATGGATTTACAGCATTTTCAGAAAAACCTTTACGAATGGCAACGTATACCGGAGGATTTAGCATTATAATATCATTTATATGGGCATTAATCTTGCTAATTAAGTATAGTACCGGAGCATTAATTAATTATGCATTTCCATTATTAGCTATCCTTATACTTTTTATGTTTGGTATTACCATGTGCTTTATAGGTCTTTTAGGAGAATATATAGGACGAATGTATATATGCATCAACAATGCTCCACAATTTGTAATAAAGAATAAAATTAATTTTAATGATAATACAGAAAGGCAGAAATAATGAAAAAAAAGGTTTTAATATTAAATGGTAGTTTTTGCGAAGCCCCTATTATACAGAAGGCTAAAGATATGGGATTATATGTTGTTACTACTGGTAACATGCCATCCCTTATAGGTCATAAATATGCCGACGAGTATATTCCTGCTGATTACTCTGACTGTGAAAAAATATTACAACTCGTTAAAGATAATAATATAGAAGGCATAATAAGTTGTGCAAACGATTTTGGTGTGCTTACTGCTGCATATGTAGCAGAACACATGGGTTGGCCTGGACACGATACATATAACACAGCTAAACTCTTACATCACAAAAATCTATTCAAGCAATATGTGTATGAACATAATATAAGAGCTCCTCACTCATATTGTGCAAAAGACAAAGAAGATGCAATAAATTATGCCAAAAATGCAGACTACCCTATAATTGTAAAGGCTAATGATCTGACTGGTGGCAAAGGAATAAGACGTGCAGACAACTATAATGAAGCTTTGGATGCCATTAACTATTCTTATGAAAAATCACGCGACAAACACGTTGTGATAGAACCATTTGTTATAGGAACTCAACATACATATGTCAGCTTTATTGTTGACAAAAAAGTTGTATGTTCAACTAGCTGTAACTGCTACTCTCCTATTAATCCTTACTTAATACAATCCGAGGTTCTGCCAGCAGATAACATCGATGTTCACGAGCCGGAGCTAAAATCAATTATAGAGAATATGGCAACCGACTTGGATTTAGTTGACGGAATCATGGCATTACAATACATAGTAAAAGATAACAAGCCATATATCATTGAAACCATGAGAAGGGCTTTTGGAAATCAATTTTTAATGTTAGCAGATAAAGCTACCGGATTTCCTTGGGAAGAAGCATACATCAAAGCCGCTCTCGGAAAAAGCTGTACAGATTTAGAAATAACTAAACCGGAATATGTTTATTGCGGACATCACGGAATAATGTCTCCACATAATGGGGTAATTAAAGATTACGAAATAAGTGATGAGATAAACAAACATATATTTAAAAAAATAGAAATGCTTGGTCCTGATAGACGTATTAATGACAACTTAAACGAGCGAATAGCTTACATTTATTATACCTATGATTCAAAGGATGAAATGGTATCAGCAGTAAAGAATTTTAACAATAATATTAAAATAACTTTCTCAAATGAATAAAGGAGACTTGATATGAGAAAAGCACTTATAACTGGCGGTTCTAGAGGAATTGGAAAGGCTATTTGTACAAAATTTGAGCAGGAGGGGTATCAGGTTATTGCTCCTACAAGAAAAGAAATGGACTTAGGCAATCCTAAATCAGTCGAAGAATATATATCAGCAAATAAAGACGTTTGTTTTGATGTTATAGTAAATAACGCAGGTATTAATGAAATAAATAATATTACTGATATAACAGATGAAGAGCTTATAAATATGCTTAATATAAACTTATCCTCACCTATACGTCTTCTT
>CAVELH010000139.1:0-6678 GCA_963616385.1 bacterium
GCGTATGGAGATAGGTGCGGTTATGGGTGCTGCTCCTAGAAGATGTGTCAAGAGAATGACATCAGATCCGGGAGATATCATTATATTATTAGGCGGAAGAACAGGACGTGATGGCTGTGGTGGTGCAACAGGTTCATCTAAGGCACACACAGAGAGTTCAATAGAGACCTGCGGTGCAGAGGTACAGAAGGGTAATGCACCTACAGAGAGAAAGATACAGAGACTTTTCAGACGTGAAGAGGTTGCATCTCTGATTAAGAAGTGTAATGACTTTGGTGCAGGTGGTGTATCTGTTGCTATCGGAGAGCTTGCAGATGGTCTTAAGGTTGACCTTGATAAGGTACCTAAGAAGTATGCAGGTCTTGATGGTACAGAGCTTGCCATATCAGAGTCTCAGGAGAGAATGGCAGTTGTAGTAGATCCTGGTGATGTTGACAAGATGCTTGGCTATGCTGCTGAGGAGAACTTAGAGGCTGTGCCTGTTGCAGTTGTAACAGAGGAACCAAGACTTGTTCTTAATTGGAGAGGCAAGGATATAGTTAATCTCTCAAGAGCCTTCCTTGATACAAACGGAGCTCATCAGGAGACAGCAGTAAGCGTTTCAATGCCGGATTCAGGCAACAAATATTTTGAGGAGAAGAAGGATTCCTCAGACGTAAAGAAGCTGTGGCTTGATACACTCTCAGATCTTAATGTATGTTCACAGAAGGGACTTGTAGAGATGTTTGACTCATCAATCGGTGCAGGAACAGTTACAATGCCATATGGTGGTAAGTATCAGCTCACACCTACACAGACTATGATTGCTAAATTACCTGTTCTTAAGGGTAAGACCGATACAGTTACTATGATGAGTTATGGATTTGATCCATATCTTTCAAGCTGGAGCCCATACCATGGCTCAATATATGCTGTTCTTACATCTGTTGCCAAAATTGCTGCATCAGGTGGTGAGGTCAGCAAGATAAGACTTACATTCCAGGAATACTTCAAGAGACTTGGTACAGATCCATACAGATGGGGACAACCTCTTGCAGCATTGCTTGGTGCATATGATGTACAGATGGGACTTGGACTTCCTTCAATCGGTGGTAAGGATTCCATGTCGGGAACATTTAATGATATAGATGTTCCACCTACACTTGTGTCATTTGCGGTAGATGTTTCAAGCTACATGAATGTAATCACTCCAGAGCTTAAGAAGGCTGGCAATGTACTTGTCAAGTTTGATATAGATAAGAATGAATATGATATACCTGATTATAAGGATGCTCTTGATAAATACGAGAAGCTATATCAGGCAATCACAGCAGGCAATGTAGAATCTGCATACGCTATAGGCTTTGGCGGTGTTATTGAGGCAGTCAGCAAGATGGCATTTGGTAATAAGCTCGGTGTTGAGATAGAGGAGGCAATGTCTCCTGATGACCTTATAGCTAAGGACTACGGTTCAATTATCCTTGAGATGAATGAGAATAAGGTCAGCGAGCTTGGCATACCTTGTGCAGTTATTGGTAAGGTTATCGACAAGCCTGAGTTTATATATGGTAATACAGTCGTAAGCATGGATGAGGCACTTGAGGCATGGACAAGCAAGCTTGAAAAAGTATTCCCAACAGAGTCAGGTGTAGAGCAGAATGACAAGATTAATGACGAGTTATATATTGCAGATGGCAAGGTAAATACACCTGTATTTGATGCAAAGACAATACTTGTTGCCAAGAATAAGGTGGCTAAGCCTAAGGTATTTATACCTGTATTCCCAGGTACAAACTGTGAGTACGATTCAGCAAAGGCATTTGAGGCAGCAGGTGCAGAGGTAGAGACAATAGTATTTAAGAATCAGGATGCGCAGGGAATAAGAGATTCAGTAGATGCGTTCTCAAAGGCTATAAGCCAGAGCCAGATTATAATGTTCCCAGGCGGCTTCTCAGCAGGTGATGAGCCTGACGGATCAGGTAAATTCATAGCTACAGCATTCAGAAATGCAAAGATTTCTGAGGAGGTTATGAAGCTCTTAAATGAGAGAGATGGACTTGCATTAGGTATATGTAACGGATTCCAGGCATTAATTAAGCTTGGACTTGTTCCATACGGAGAAATCAGACCACAGACAGATGATTCACCTACACTTACAATTAACAGTATAGGTCGTCACCAGTCTAAGATTGCATACACTAAGGTTGTAACTAACAAGAGCCCATGGCTTAAGAAGGCAGAGCTTGGCGGAGTATATTCAATTCCTATCTCACACGGTGAGGGACGTTTTGTTGCAAGCGATGAGTGGATTAAGAAGCTGTTTGCCAACGGTCAGGTTGCAACACAGTATGTTGACGTGGATGGCAATCCGACTATGGATGAGTATTACAATGTGAACGGTTCATATTACGCTATTGAGGGTATAACAAGTCCTGATGGAAGAGTTCTTGGTAAGATGGGACATTCAGAGAGAAAGGGTACAGCTGTTGCTGTCAATATCTTTGGTGATCAGGACCAGAGAATCTTTGAGTCAGGTGTAGAATATTTTGCGTAAACAACGATGATACATATGTAAAATATGTGTTAACGTGCAGAATGTTCAATGACAAAACTTCATATAGGTGATATAATATTTATCAGGTATGTGTGACATATTGCATGTACCTGATAATTTTATTTTAAATACATTTGTATGAGGAGGGTTACATGTTTCGGTTAAATAATTTTTTTGATAACAATAACATGAAATGTATTAATCAGTTGGGACAGTATCGTGTATTTGAGCATGAGAAGGATTTGTCGGTTTCTCCATATACAGCGGAGACAGCATATTTTTCATCTTCGATGAATGTAAGAAGACGTCAGGTGTTGATTGAGCTTAATAACACGAGTGCTACAGTTCAGGCTGGAGCAATGCAGTGGATGCTTGGTAATGTGAGCATGAATTCTAATGTTAAGGCAAGCAACTTCCTTGGCAAGGCAATAGGGGCAGCAGTCACAGGTGAGACAATGTCTAAGCCTATTTATACAGGTCAGGGCTATGTTATGCTTGAGCCTACATATAAGCATATTCTTATGGTTGATGTTGCACAGTGGGGTTCTATCGTTTTGCAGGATGGACTTTTCCTTGCATGTGACAGCCACTTGCAGCAGAAGGTTGTTGGAAGAAGCAATGTGTCATCTGCTGTACTTGGAGGAGAGGGTCTGTTTAATCTAAGTCTTGCCGGACAGGGAATTGCAGTTCTTGAAAGTCCTGTACCAGCACAGGAGCTTATTCAGTTTAACCTTCAGGATGATGTTGTTAAGATTGATGGAAATATGGCTATTGCATGGTCTGGAAGTCTTGAGTTTACTGTAGAAAAATCAAGCAAGAGTCTTATAGGTTCTGCTGTATCTAAGGAAGGTCTTGTGAACGTATATCGTGGAACAGGTTCTATCCTTATGGCACCTACAGAGAAATAGGAGGTGCGATATGGTATATCAGAATTTACTTAACAATGAGAATATAATAACCAAATCACAGCTCGGTGGTATGCAGGTAATAGAGCACGCAAGAGATATGAGCGTTTCCCCTTGGACATCTAAGACCGAATATTATTGTGCACAGATGGGTGTAAATAAGAGACAGTTACTATTAAACCTTAATGGTAATTCATATACTATTCAGGCTGGAGCAATGCAGTGGATGAGTGGTAATGTAAATATGAGCTCAGGTGTTACAGGTGTTGGAAATTTCCTCGGCAAGATGGTATCTGCGGCTGTCACTAAGGAGAGTGCAGTAAAGCCTATATATTCAGGCTATGGACAGGTTATGCTTGAGCCTACATATCGTCATATTTTGTTGACTGATGTGGCATCATGGGGAGGAAGCATTGTGCTTGACGATGGACTCTTCCTTGCCTGTGAGAGCCAGTTGCAGCAGAAGGTTGTTGCGAGAAGCAATGTATCATCAGCAGTATTTGGTGGCGAAGGCTTGTTTAACTTAAGTCTTAATGGTAACGGTATATGTGCATTGGAGAGCATCGTGCCAATGGAGGAATTGTTTGAGATAGTCTTAGACAATGACGTTATGAAGATAGATGGTAATATGGCTATTGCATGGTCCGGAAGTCTTGATTTTACAGTTGAGAAATCAACTAAGAGTCTGATTGGCTCTGCTGTTTCAGGAGAAGGTCTTGTCAATGTATATCGCGGTTCAGGTAAGATATGGATGGCACCAGTGCTTGCAACAGGTGGTTCAGCGGGTGTGGATGCTCCAACTGAGACTGCATCTACAGGTCAGACTGGAACTGCGGCAGCAAGAAATAATCCGCTTGATGCAGTAGATAAAGTTACAAGCTTTTTGGACAGATTTAGTTAAAATATAAATAATTAAATTGTATTAGCACCTTCCTGTTAATTCAACTGTTGTAGAAACGCAGATTTATGTTATAATGAGAATTGCGACAGTATGTACGATGGTATTGTCTTGTACTCTTGTACATGTGTATTGATTAATAGGGAGGTGTTTACCATATTTCAACTTAAGTCATCAAGTACAAACTATATGAGTGGAAATGGCATATCAAGTCCTGAGGAGATAGCAAGATACCAGGAAATTGGATATACACATATTATTTATGAAGGTCAGTCAAGATTTTTATATATAGATGATGAGGACGAGCGTGCCAGATTTAAGAAGTTAGTAGGTTTGCCACATTATGAGTGGTTTCAGGAGGGAACAGGCAATAAAAACTGGGTTTTATATAATCCTACACAGTTTAAGCCTGACAGAAACTGGAAGGGTAAGAAAATTCTTAAATTTGACAAGGATGCATATAAGGGTGGGAGATTTGAGATACCTATAAATGCAAGTAGCTGCTGTGGAATGTTTTCATGGGTTACATTGCCGGAGGATTTCAGATTGGATAAGCTCTTTGATACATCCAATGTAGTTGATATGAACCTTATGTTTGCAGGAAGTATTCTTCCCGGTACATTTCAGGTAGGAGAGAAGTTTGATACCTCTAAAGTAAAGGATATGCGATATATGTTTTACGAGTGCGTGCTTCCGGATAATTTCGTGTTCCCTGAGAATTTTGACACACGATCTGCCGAGAAGATGGACTTCATGTTCTCGGAGTGTAAATTCCCTGGCAACATAGTGTTACCTGATTCATTTGACACTACTAATGTTAAGAGCATGGATCATATGTTTTATGAGACAATTTTTAATGGTCATTTTGAGTTTGGTAAAAATTTCAAGGTTGAACCTGAGGTTAATAAAACTATGATATTCTCAGACTGTATAATAGATTCAGAGCTTTTGGCATATGAGCACAGTGAGGATTTTGAGTATGTAAGGAATTTGCTTAAGAGCAAATAATTGACAGCGTAATATATAGTAAAACTGTATAAGTCACGGTAATAAGTTTGATAACGTTTGGGCATAATTATAATTGAAAATTAAAATGTGCTGTGATACAATAATTTAGTTTGGAAACAAAGAGATTATGGATTATAGTACATGAAGAGGTCAAATATTATGCAGATTACGAGAGAAGATGTAAGAAATGTAGCAATTATTGCCCATGTAGACCATGGTAAGACAACACTTGTTGATGAACTGCTTAAGCAGAGTGGTGTATTCCGTGAGAATCAGGAAGTAGCAGAGCGAGTTATGGATTCTAATGATATTGAGCGTGAGCGTGGTATCACTATTTTGTCCAAGAACACAGCGGTTACTTATAAGAATACTAAGATTAATATTATAGATACACCGGGACATGCTGATTTCGGTGGTGAGGTTGAGCGTGTTCTCAAGATGGTTAATGGTGTTATTCTTGTGGTAGATGCATTTGAGGGTGCAATGCCACAGACTAAGTTCGTTCTTAAGAAGGCTCTTGAATTAGATCTTAATGTTATAGTATGTATCAATAAGATTGACAGACCGGAGGCAAGACCTGCTGAGGTTGAGGAAGAGGTACTTGAGCTTTTGCTTGAGCTTGACGCTAACGAGAAGCAGCTTGACTGTCCATTTGTATATGCATCTGCAAAGGCTGGTGTTGCATCATTGTCAGCAGACGAGCCGGGAACAGATATGAAGCCTCTGTTTGAGACTATACTTGAATATATACCTGCACCTACAGGAGATCCTGACAAGGGTACACAGGTGCTTATAAGTACTATTGATTACAATGAATATGTTGGTAGAATTGGTGTAGGTAAGGTAGATAACGGATGTGTAAAGCTTAATCAGGATGCAGTTATCGTTAATGCACATGAGCCTGACAAGAAGGTAAAGGTTAAGATTGGTAAGCTTTATGAGTTCGAGGGACTTAATAAGGTTGAGGTAAATGAGGCTAAGATAGGTTCTATCGTTGCCATATCAGGTATTCAGGATATTCACATTGGAGATACAATATGTTCACCTGAGAATCCGGAGCCAATTTTGTTCCAGAAGATATCAGAGCCTACAATAGCTATGCATTTCATGGTTAATGATTCACCTCTTGCCGGTAAGGAAGGAAAGTATGTCACATCAAGACATCTTCGTGACAGATTGTTCCGTGAGTTGAATACTGATGTTTCTCTCCGTGTAGAGGAGACAGATACAACAGAGAGCTTCAAGGTATCAGGACGTGGAGAGCTTCATCTCTCAGTTCTTATCGAGAATATGCGTCGTGAGGGATATGAGTTCGCAGTTAGTAAGGCAGAGGT
>CAVELH010000140.1:0-2647 GCA_963616385.1 bacterium
GCCCTGATTCGTCCACAGTACATACTGTAGAACCCTTCTCAATCTTCTCGCCATCTCGTATATAATAACATATATAGCCTGACTTTGAGGCACTGACAACCTCCTCCTGTCTTACAACAAGACCATTTAAGACTATATTGTTATTGATGTTACTCTTGTTTACCTTGTAAGTTGTAATGGGCTCTTTTCCCATATATCTTACGATGCATATAATTACATACAGCAAAATAGCTGCAATAACGCAGGTTGCAGCATTAATTTTGATATCTCTATTGAATTTTATAAGTTTTTTATTATTTTTCATAAAAAATCACAACCTATAAAAATATTATTCTAAGTAAAAAATTGTTTAGAGAACGCATGATATACACTCTCTGTACTTCTCAGGTATATCCTTCTCCTCTATAGCAGTGCTTATTACAAATATTACATTATAACGCTTAGAAAGCTTATCTATCTCCTCAAATGTGTACTCGGCCTCCTCTGGTCCTATGCTTGAGAGCCACATAAAATTATCTAAGACTATATGGGTTAAATCACGATTTGAAGAAATAAGTCCCTGAAGGAATCCCAGAAATGCTTCTCCTGAATTAATATCAAATTCATGCAAATTGATAAGTCGTATTGCGTTACTAAGCTCATACATATGCTTATTGCTCTTATCAATATAGATTATAGAGCCGTTGGTAAGCTTGCTCTCGTTATTAGCCTGCTCAACCATTCTTCTTGTTTTTCCTGTTCCTTTTGCACCAATAATTAATTCTAACATAATATTTCCTCCATAGTATATAAAATATAATATATATAAGGCATTTAAGTCTTTATATCGAGCATAACATTTTGATTAAAGCATCATATAGTACATTCTTGGAGACACCGCTTGCAGCAACTATAAAATAATCCTTGCCATCCTTGGTAAGGTACATTGACAGGCAATTTCCTGCACCTGTAGTTGTTCCTGTTTTCCAGACCTCAATATGATAGTTGGCTGGAAGATTAACCTTGCCTGTGACAAACATATTAGTTGCACTGATATCTACATAAACGGGTATTCCGTTGTTGTCGTAATATGTATATGTATATTCACTGAGTGTATCGATATCATGAAGTATCGGATGCTTATAGGCTTCCTTGGTTATCAGATAGATATCGTACGCTGTTGAATAGTGATTGGTGTCATCTAATCCGTGAGGATTCATATAATGTGTATTTGTCGCACCTATGGTGTGAGCCTTTTTATTCATCAAATCACAGAAGCTCGTTGCATCTCCGGCAACGTAATCTGCCAAAATAAGTGCAAAATAATTGTTAGACTCTATCATAAGACCATATAACAAGTCCTTGACAGTAATCTTGTTTCCGGCACTTAATGTGTTAGGTGCAACATCATAGCCCGACAAGTCATAGTTCTTCTGTACTGTAACTACATCATCAAGGCTTATCTCACCTGCTTCTATCTTCTCACAGACTATAATAGCTGTCATATACTTGGTCATACTGGCAGGATACATTCTTGTATGTACATTCTTAGCTGTATAAACCTCGTGATCTGTCTCATTTAAAAATAAAGCAAAAAAGCAGTCAGGAAACATATCTGCATTAGTGTTATCATCCTTATAGACAACCGTATCTATATTGTCCGCTGACAAATACGCATCTGAATCAGTTGCTAATCCTATCTTTAAATCATTAAGTTTAGGGTATTTATCCTTTACATTGCAATTCAACGAAGAGATAGTAAAAAATATAATTACTACCCCAAGAAGTACACAGCAATGTCTTAAAATGTATCTTAACATATTA
Organism: bacterium; assembly: GCA_963616385.1. GTDB lineage: Bacteria > Bacillota > Clostridia > Lachnospirales > Lachnospiraceae > Coprococcus_C. The sequence continues at coordinate 1,804 of CAVELH010000140.1, forward strand.
TCTCCTGTGCTCTAGTGCTTAAACAATTCTCTCCAATCAAGGTCTCCCCTGTCAAGTGCCTTAATAAGTAATTCAGCTGTGGCGAGATTGGTTGCTAACGGTATATTGTGAACATCACACAGCATAAATATATTATTAATATCTACCTCGTGTGATTTCTTGGTCTGTGGATCGCGCAAAAATATCATCATATCAAGAGAGTTATTCTCAATCATGGAACCCAACTGCTGTTCTCCACCTGTATGTCCGGCAAGGAACTTATGTACAGTCAGATTAGTAACCTCCTCTATCATTCTTCCTGTAGTACCTGTAGCATATAATTCGTGATGAGATAAAATTCCACGGTATGCTATACAGAAGTTTTGCATTAATTTTTTCTTCGCGTCATGTGCAATCAACCCTATATTCATTATCTGTCTTCTCCTCTAGTATTTTGTTCTTTGTAAGCTAACATTCAAAACTATCCCCATACCTGCCATTACACTAAGCAGCGAGCTTAGTCCGTAACTGATAAATGGCAGTGGTATACCTGTATTAGGTATTACACCTGTCGCAACGCTTATATTGATAAATGCCTGATATGCAATAAGCGATGCAACACCAGTAGCTAAGAGCATACCCTTTGTGTCTTTTGCATTTCTTGCCACATGTATACATTGTAACACTATTAACAATATAATTGCAATAATTATTACACTTCCGACAAAGCCTAATTCTTCACCTATAACAGAAAATATAAAATCCGTCTGCTGCTCTGATATAAAATTAGCATCCTTAACTGTAGCTATAGTTGAGGTATTGAGGCCTTTTCCCGTAAGCTGACCTGAACCGATTGCCATTATAG
>CAVELH010000140.1:2657-6592 GCA_963616385.1 bacterium
GAGTTATTCTGCTGTGAATATTCCACACCATATTCGGCAGGATATATAAACTGCAATATTCGTTTTACCTGATAATCCTTAAGAAGTATCTGGTCAGGTCTCTGTATATACCATAAAAAGCTTCCTCCAAGTGGCACAAGGATAAGGAGCGCAAGTCCTATTATCTTGTAGCTTAATCCAGATACATAAAGCATTGTAACAAGAACTAAGGTAAGACATATTGTTGTCGATAAGTCAGGCTCACTTACAATGAGAAGTAAGCATAAGCCTGAAAATACAGCAAAGGTTGCAAGACACTTAAATGTGTTAATCTTATCTGAATCCTTGAACCTGGCAAGTAAGGTTGCTGCAAATATTATCATAAACTGTTTTGAAAATTCGGATGGCTGGAACTGTATACCACCATCTCCACCTATATTTATCCATCTTGTAGCATTATTAACATTTACACCGACAAGCAGAACAAGAGCAAGTAAAACCAGATTAATAATGTATAATATACCATAAAATTTACATACAAAGTCATAGTTTACAACGGAGATAAACAGCATCGCGATAAGTCCAAGCACTGCTCCTATTATCTGTCTGCTTGTAAAGCTGTCATTTGCACTGTTTATAATTATAATTCCTGTAACAACAGCAATAATTACAAGTGCAAGTAATTTGAAGTTATAATCCTTGAGATTGAATTTTGTGAACATTTTTACCCTTCTTCTTTAGCCAGCCAAATAATCCTGTAGGGGTTTCCTCTTTAAAGTCTGCCTCTCCGGCTATCCGCTTGGCTATATTATCATATGCTTTTCCAGTCTTTGTATTAGTTCCGGCAATCGTCTCGCCTCTGTTTGTTGAGACAACTATCGCCTCGTCATCCATGACTGTACCTATCAGATTAATTGCAAGTATATCAACTACGTCATCGACGGACATCATATCACCGCGTCTCACCATGTCGTAACGTATTTTATTAATTACAAGGTCTATCCTTGGCATTTCATTTGCATCAAGTATTCCTATTATCCTGTCGGCATCTCTTATTGCTGATACCTCAGGCGTTGTTACAACTATCGCCCTCTCAGCGGCAGCTATGGCATTCTTGAAGCCATGCTCAATTCCGGCAGGACAGTCAATTATTATGTAGTCATACTCTGGTTTTAGCTGCTCTATAAGCTTCTTCATCTGCTCAGGAGCAACAGAGGTCTTGTCCCTTGTCTGTGCCGCAGGAAGCAGATACAGCTTTTTATCACTTTTATCCTTGATAATCGCCTGCTTTGCACGGCAATTACCCTCTATAACATCAACCAGATTATATACGATTCGGTTCTCAAGTCCCATGACAACATCTAAGTTCCTAAGCCCTATATCTGTATCAATAAGCAACACAGAATATCCAAGCTGTGCAAGACCATGACCTATATTTGCAGTTGTTGTGGTTTTTCCAACTCCGCCTTTTCCTGATGTAACAACGATAACCTCACTCATATTTATTTCCTCCCTGATATTAAGCTATATACAAAGGCATCTTCTCTTCCCTTGCATCCGGCTTCTGCGTAACCGTTTAGTGCTCCGATTATTATTATGTTTCCCTCGGAGTATACGGCTGCCCCCTGCTCTACGTCGCCTATTATTACTATACTTTCTGCCGCATTTATAGTTTGTCCGTTATGCAGGCATCCAATATAAAACAGACCGTCTTTTTCAGGTTGTAAATTATGTTGTTCTTCAGGTTGTGTTTTTATTATTTCATTTGATTTTATGTTAAGTCCTATGTCTCTTAAGGTATCTAATATTGTCTCTTCTTCATCTTCTGTCATCATTTTTCCTTCAAAGGTAACAGATATTGGACGGATATTGTGATAATAATGCTTCGTCGTCTGAAGTTTTTTACTTAATTCCTGTTTTATTAAGTCCAGTGTAGCTTCAGGCGCGATAATCAGCTTTATCCCCAGCTTGTTGCCTTTAATGATAACGGGACTGATAATTACTCACCTCTTTTTATTTAGTCTGATACAACGGTATTACCGCTCATTTCCTCATCAGCAAGCATATCAGGATTATACATATATGCATATATAAAGCCTGCAAGCTCTCTGGCGTTACCTGATGAATATCCATTCTGAATAACGCAGGTTACTGATACCTCCGGATTCTCATAAGGAGCATATGAGACGAATAACGCATGGTTAGGTCTTACCTCACTCTCCTGAGCAGTTCCTGTTTTACCGGCAACATTTACTCCCACTCTGTTAATTAATTCTGTGGAAGGTGTATTTGCCGATACAACGCTTCTCATACCGGTATGAACTACATTCCATATATTCTGGTCTATATCTATCTGGTTAAGAACAGTTGCCTCGTTGTCATAAACAAGGTTATGTTCGTAATCCTCCACTTTATCTATAAGAGTAAGATTATAGCATGTACCACTGTTTGCAACAGTTGTGACATATCTTGAAATCTGTATAGGTGCATAGGAGTTTGTACCCTGTCCTATAGCACTTCTTACTGCATCATTATCAGATATATGAGGCTCTGCCTCTGGAACTTCTACACCTGATTTATCGTTAAATCCAAACATAGTTGCATATTTATCTAAGGTTTCTATACCCTTCGCATCGTTATACTGATTATCAGTATCAAGCGAAAGTGCATATCCAACCTGATAAAAGAATACGTTACATGACTTCTGTATAGCATGCTGGACGTCAAGATTACCATGTCCACCTCGTAACCAGCAATGAGGGGAAGGGTTAATCTTATCAAATACACCGCTACAGAATAAAGGTGAATATTCGGTTATAACACCCTCTTCCATTCCTGCTATGGCTGATACAACCTTAAAGGTTGAACCCGGAGCAGTCTGCTGCTGTGTGGCACGATTGATAAGCGGTGTAGTTTTATCCTCCAAAAGCTTATTGTAATATTCGCCATCTACCTCGTTTGTGAGGTAATTGATATCATAGCCCGGATAAGTTGCCATTGCTAACACATCACCTGTATTAACATCTGTTACAATAGCTGAGCCTGAGCATGGATCTAATGCCAGCATTGCAGGTGTGATATCAAGCTTCTGTATCTTCCTTAACATAAACTGATACGCATCATACGCACCACTCTTAAATTCCTCGTATTCTGTATCATTATCAGGATTAAGCACTCCCTGCTCATATATGAGCTCAACAACACTGTATCCCGATATCTCACCCGATTTTATCATGCTTTTGACAACCTGTTTGTCGAATTCGGTATCTTCACCCAAATAATTTATTACATATTCGCATAACAGATTATATATTTCATCATTGTCATAATATGCACTCTTGGCATCAATAGATGATATGTCTATAGCCTCAACACTTATGGCGTATTTGAGGTATTCTTCTAATGAAATGAGGTTATTGCTGTAGTTTATAAACACCTCACTATTTTTATCGATAAGTGAGCCATCATATATTCCCTCGTCCCTTAATATCTGACATATATACTCCATATAATCCTGATATTCGGATGTAAGGTCTGATAAAGGTGTAAAATCAACAGTTAATATATTATTTAATCTGTCTATGGTTGACTGCTTCTTTGTCGTAAATTCATTATAAATATTCTTCTCAAGGTCAGATGCATCATCGTCTGCCATTGCATCAATGGACAGGTAATTATTATTAAATAGTCCAAAATATACATCAGAAATTGGAATATCCGCATTCTCCTTTTCCTCAACCTCAAGGCTCGGAGTAAGCTTGGCAAGTATTATTGATGCAATCTCCTTTTCAAGTGTATCATAACAGTATTTTTGTAAATCAGAATCGATTGTAAGATATACATCATTACCTGCCGATGAAGGGGTTGTCTCAACAGTCTCTATTACCTTACCGAGGTTATCTACATACATGGTTTCAGAACCATTCTTACCTCTAAGCTCGCTCTCACAATACTGC
>CAVELH010000141.1:0-6541 GCA_963616385.1 bacterium
ATGGCGTGGATATACGGATGAGAAAGCATACATATATGCCGAGACGGATGGTGAGCCTCACAACACTATAACACCTATTGCAAGAATGAGGGATGGCAGATACGAGCTTGACCTTGTTTTAAGGAATAACATAACAACTAAGGAGCATCCACTTGGTCTCTATCATCCTTGGGAGGAGCTACAGCACATCAAGAAGGAAAATATTGGACTTATCGAGGTTATGGGACTTGCCGTACTTCCTGCCAGATTAAAGGGCGAGATGGAGCAGGTTGCAGAGACCATTACAAAAGGCGGTAATGTCAGAGATAATGAGAATATTGAGAAGCACGCAGACTGGGTAGATGGTATAATGAAGAAGTATCCTGATATCAATGCGGACAATGTGAATGATATTCTTGATGAAGAGATAGGACATGTATTTTTACAGGTTTTGGAGTGCGCAGGTGTATACAAACATACCGAAGAGGGCAAAAATGCATTTCTTCGTTTTGTAGAATATGTAAACAAATAGGAGGAGAATAGCTATGAAGATTTTAGTAACAGGCGGTGCAGGCTATATTGGAAGCCACACATGTGTAGAGCTTTTAAATGAGGGCTATGAGGTAGTAGTTGTTGACAACCTCTATAACGCAAGTGAGAAGGCAGTAGAGAGAGTAAAGCAGATTACAGGCAGGGAGCTTACCTTCTACAAAGCAGACATCCGCGATTATGACGAGATGAGAAGAATCTTTGCCAAAGAGAAGCCAGATACAGTCATACATTTTGCAGGACTTAAGGCTGTAGGCGAGTCTGTTGCAAAGCCTTTAGAGTACTATGAAAATAATATTGCCGGAACACTTAATTTATGCAAGGCAATGAGAGAAAATGGCTGCAAGAATATTATATTCTCATCATCAGCGACAGTATACGGAGATCCTACATTTATTCCTATTACAGAGGAGTGCCCTAAGGGAGTTTGTACTAATCCATATGGATGGACAAAGCATATGTTAGAGCAGATATTGACAGATATCCAGAAGGCTGATACTGAGTGGAATGTTATTCTTCTTCGTTACTTTAATCCAATCGGAGCACACAAGAGCGGACTTATAGGTGAAGATCCTAAGGGAATACCTAACAACCTTCTTCCATATGTAGCACAGGTGGCTATAGGTAAGCTTAAGGAAGTAGGAGTATTTGGAAATGATTATGATACACCTGACGGAACCGGTGTAAGAGATTACATCCATGTAGTTGACCTTGCCAAGGGACACGTTAAGGCTATCAATAAGATAAAGGAGAATCCTGGTGTTAAGATATATAACCTTGGAACAGGAAAGGGCTACAGCGTGCTTGATGTTATAAAGGCATTTGGAAAGGCCTGTGGCAAGGAGATTCCATATGTTATCAAGGACAGAAGACCGGGTGACATTGCAACCTGCTATTCAGACGCAACACTTGCCAAAAATGAACTTGGCTGGGAGGCTCAATATGGTATTGAGGAGATGTGTGCCGATTCATGGAGATGGCAGTCAATGAACCCTGATGGATATGGTGAATAAAAATAATTGCGCTTGATTGTGGTTTATTGAAGCGTATTCTTTGAATATAAATTATATTATAATTACCTACCGTGTATATTGCCCCAGCCTGCATTTTATGATATGTGGCTGGGGTATTATGTATGACTGGCAAACGGTGCGAAAAATAAAAGCATTGAGACAAAAGTAAGTATAGCGTACGCAAGTCCCGGATGGACTTGCGAGCGGCAACGCACATGGATGTGCGGTTTGTCGCGTTAGCGGACGATTTATACTATTTAATTCACAATGCTTATTATTTTTCAGCTCTGTTTGTTGGAATATAATAATACCCCAGTCACATATCATAAAATGCAGACCGGGGCATAGTATAAACATTATAATAATATAAGTTATGGTTAAAATATATATGAAACAAACCACAATTAAGCGTAATTATATTTTTGCCTTTTTGCAATCAGGAAGGCTGTTGTAACTATCACTCCTAAAGCTTCTGCCACGACGATTGCAAGCCATATGCCATCTGTCTTAAGGATAAGCGGCAGAACGAGTATTATCACAATCTGGAACACGAAGGTTCTTAAGAAGGATATAGCAGCGGATGTGAAGCCGTCTCCAAGTGCTGTAAAAAATGCAGAACCCCATACGTTAAAGCCCATTATCAAAAATGATATCGAATATAGCATAAAGCCATGAACTGTCATGTTTAAAAGCTCCTTGTCATAATTGGCAAATATCATAACAAGTGGTTTTGCTAATAATTCAGAGAGGATAAGCATAATACCGCCAGATGCGATTATTATGTTGATACTCTTTTTGCGGAGGCTCTTTAATTCATCTGTATTCTGTGCTCCGTAGTGGTAGCTTACTATAGGTGCAGTTCCTACAGCGTAGCCCATGAAAACAGCCTGAAAAATCATGTTGATGTACATTATGATACCGTAGGCTGCGACACCGTTTTGACCTGCAATTTTAAGTAGCTGGTGGTTGTACAGCATACCAACTACTGAGGCGGCAAGTACATTTACCATCTCTGAAGAACCATTTGTGCAGGCTTTAACGATAGTTTTTATATCCATTCGTGGTTTTACAAACTTAAGCAGGCTGTCATTTTTCCTTAAGAAATATATAACAGGAACAAGACCGCCTATCACCTGACCTATACCTGTAGCTATGGCTGCACCTGCAAGTCCCATAGGGAATACAGCAACCAACAGTAAATCTAATATTGCATTTACAACTCCTGCAATAATATTAATCCAGAGACTAAGCTGTGGCTTTTCAGCAGCTACGAAAAAACTCTGGAACATATACTGTAGTATGAAGAATGGTGTAAATGCAAAGCAAATTCTTCCATATAATACACAGTATTTAAGAAGCTCATCGTCTGCACCAAGTAAAACAGAGATAGGCTCTGTAAATATAAATCCGATAGCAGAAATGATAACACCCAATATAAATGAAAACATTATTATAAGTGAAAAGCTCTCATGAGCCTTTTGTTTTTCATCTGCACCAAGGAGTCTTGATACTATGGCACTTCCACCTGTTCCAAGCATGAAGCCTATAGCGCCGGCAGCCATCAAAACCGGCATTATAAGGTTCAGTGCCGCAAATGGTGTTTTTCCTACATAGTTAGATACAAAAAATCCATCAACAATACTGTATATTGAAGTACATATAATCATCATAATTGATGGGAGAGAGAATCTTAATAATCTGTTATAAGTAAAATGGTCTGATAATTGAATTCTTTTCTTCATAATAATTATTCCTTTTCTGTGGTGGCAGCTTCGTTAAGGTAATTTAGCTGTCTTTCCATTAATGTAATAAATGTCTTTCGCTCATTTTCAGTAAGATTTTCAAATGCTGTTCGTTCAGCGTTTAGTACCGGCTGTATATATTCCATGCAAAATGAAAATCCATCGTCTGTAAGGCTCACTGATTTACTGTTTTTTGTGCCTGCGATAGGCTCAAGTATAACGTAGCCTTTTTTTGCCAGTACATTTATGGATGAGTTTATGGTCTGTTTAGATATAAAACATGCCTCACAAAAACCAATCTGTGTTATAGGTTCACCCGATTCAAACATGGTGTATAATATCCAGAAGGCTGAATCAGACAGTCCTGCGTTTTGTGCAAATCTGTGATATATTTTGTCCTGCCGCATATACAGATGATTTAATGTTTTTAACTGTATACTGATATCATCAATATTATTCATTGTGATTCTCCTTATTGTAAATAAAATCCGATTTCGGATACTTGTGAGATTATAGTCCGATTTCGGATTTATGTCAATAGCTATTTATAATCATTATGTAATGTTGCTTATAATGGTTGTATTTTGCAATTATATTGTGGTAAGCTATGCTTTGAGAGTTTATTGGAGGCATAATATGAAATTTAAAGGAATAAGCCGCAGATTTTCAACTGTAGGTAATGCACAGTATGAGGCTATAGGAAGCTTTATTGATGTATGTGCAGATATATATGGACGTGATAATATATGTGGGCTCGGATATAATTGGACATCCTCATCTATAGAATATGTGATAGGTATGAGAGATAAAAGTGATATAGATTATAAATTGGCAATGAAATATTTTGATGATGCTGTTTATAAGGAGGTTTTACTTCCGGACAATGGCTGGAGGTCGTATAAGGGTGAGCTTGTAAACCTTAGCAGCTTCTATGATGATATATATAAGGAAGGTGCTCTTACATATGAGCTTGAGTATATAAATTCAGATGGCAGCTTTGAGGTTATGATAAACAGAGAAAGACTTGGACTATCTGTGATTGATATGTCGGAGCTTGATTATGTAATGACATTATATCGAGATGCATTAGGACAGGCTGGCTGTGTCTGGGATGAGAATTATCCTAATAGGGATATCCTTGAAAATGACATTTTAAAGGAGAGGCTCTATGGCTTTCGTGATGATGACGGAATGGTTGTGGCTGCCATAGCACAGGATATAGATGACGAGATAGCAGCATTTCCGTTTTGGACAAAAGAGCTTGCACCGGGACTTGAGCTTGCACGCCTTGTTATAGCTTCTGAGTATCAGAATCAGGGACTTGCCAGACAGCTAATTATATGCTATATGGATATTGCACGTAAAAAGGGCTACGGAAATGTTAGATTTATGGTGGCAGAACGCAATTTCAGGGCAGTACATTCCTACAATGCGTTAGGCTTCAATATTGTCGGTGAGGCGGACTGGCATGAGGAGCATTACATATGCTACGAGAAGGCTGTCTGAATAAATATTTGAAAATTGATGAATATATATAGGAGATAATTATATGATACTGAATGTTTCTCATTTAACACATGGTTTTGGAGACAGGGCTATATTTAACGATGTATCGTTCAGGCTGCTTAAGGGTGAGCATATAGGTCTTGTCGGTGCTAATGGAGAGGGAAAAAGTACCTTTATGAATATCGTGACTGGTAAGCTTATGCCGGACGATGGCAAGGTAGAGTGGAATAAAAATGTGCGTGTAGGTTATCTGGATCAGCATACAGTCCTAGAGAAGGGCATGACTATAGAGGATGTGTTAAAATCAGCGTTTTCATATCTGTTTGATATGGAGAAGAAAATAAATGAGATATATGAGAGCATGGCTGATGCTACAGATGATGAGATAAATGACCTTATGGAGGAGGTAGGCACCTTGCAGGATATGCTTACCAACCATGACTTTTATATGATAGATGCAAAGACTGAGCAGGTGGCAAGGGCGTTAGGACTTCTTGAGTTAGGACTTGACCATGATGTTACAGATTTAAGTGGTGGACAGAGGACGAAGGTGTTGCTTGCTAAGCTTCTCCTTGAGAAGCCTGAGATATTGCTTCTTGATGAGCCGACTAATTATCTTGACGCAGAGCATATAGAGTGGCTTAAGAGATACCTTCAGGAATATGAGAATGCATTTATCCTTATAAGTCACGATATACCATTCCTAAACGATGTGGTTAATATCATTTACCATATGGAAAATCAGGAGCTAAACAGATATGTTGGCAACTACGACAAGTTTATGGAGGTATACGAGGTAAAGAAAAACCAGCTTGAGGCGGCATACAGGAGACAGCAGCAGGAGATAAGCGAGCTAAAGGATTTCGTTGCCAGAAATAAAGCGAGAGTTGCCACAAGAAATATGGCAATGTCAAGACAGAAGAAGCTTGATAAGATGGAGGTAATTGAACTTGCAAAGGAGAAGCCAAAGCCGGAATTCCATTTTGCAGAGGCGAGAACTCCGGGGAAGGTGCTATTTGAGACACAGGACCTCGTTATCGGTTATGACAAGGCTTCACCTTTATCTAAGCCTATCAACTTAAGGATGGAGCGTGGAGAGAAGATAGCGATTGTCGGCACGAACGGAATCGGTAAAAGTACACTTCTTAAGAGCCTGCTTGGATTAATAAAGCCATTGTCCGGCAAGGTGACACTTGGCGAGTATCTTAATCTCGGATATTTTGAGCAGGAGATGGCACCTACTGAGAATACCTGCTTAGAAGAGATATGGCAGGAGTTTCCGGCATATTCACAGTATGAGGTTCGCTCGGCATTAGCTAAATGCGGACTTACGACAAAGCACATAGAGAGCAAATGCAGAGTGCTGTCAGGTGGAGAACAGGCAAAGGTAAGGCTTTGTAAGCTGATTAACAGAGAGACCAATCTGCTTATACTTGATGAGCCAACTAACCATCTTGATGTGGATGCAAAGGATGAACTAAAAAGGGCACTTATAGAATATAAAGGTTCTGTACTTTTGGTGTGCCATGAGCCTGATTTTTATGATAGTATAGTAAGTAATGTGTGGAATCTTGAGGAGTACAGCTCACTCGTTTTATAGGACATAAAGGAGGATTAGATATGTCAAATGGATATATAGCAATACCGACAATTCTTAAGATTGGCTCTGGTGCTTTAAAGGAGCTAGGAAGTTACCTTAAGAATGCAGGTATGCACAATGTAGTTATATACTTTGGTAACGGACTTATAGAT
>CAVELH010000142.1:0-6519 GCA_963616385.1 bacterium
AATATTAGTATAATGTTCAAAGTGTGATTTTTAATGATATTAAGGAGGTGTAACCAGATGTCTATATGTCCTAAGAATAAGAGCTCAAAGGCAAGACGTGACAAGCGTAGAGCCAATTGGAAGATGAGCGTTCCAGGCTTAGTAAAGTGCAGCAAGTGCGGTGCTTTGATGATGCCTCATAGAGTATGTAAGGCCTGCGGTTCATACAATAAGAAGGAAGTCGTTAAGGCTGATTAATAAAAAGAGACGGATATTTGTTATCCGTCTTTTTTTTGTGCAATAAGCTGCGATACTGAGCCAACAGGCGGGATGAAGGTTACCAGTAATAACCGGACAGCGTGGCAAATATTGACTTAACACTTGAAAATAGATATAATAAAACGATATCATGTAGATATTGTGTACATCAGAGAATGAAGGAGTTTATTATGGATAAGATGACAATTGCGATTGATACCTTGGGTGGTGACAATGGATGTGATTATATGATGCTCGGCATAAGCGAGGCTATGGCTGAGTATAACGATATAGATATAATCGTTACCGGCAGAGAGAATGAGATTAACGAGGGTATAGAGAAATACAATATAGATAAGAGCAGAATAAAGGTTGTAAATGCGACAGAGGAGATAACCTGCCATGACGCACCTGTAGATGCGGTAAGAAGAAAGAAGGGTTCTTCGCTTGTGCTTGCACTTGACGAAGTAAAAAATGGTGAGGCAAAGGCATGTATATCATCAGGTAATACAGGAGCGATACTTGCCGGAGGACAGTTCCTTGTAGGACGTGCCAAAGGAGTAAAGCGTACACCTCTTGCACCACTTATTCCAACTAAGGATGGTTCAGCACTGCTTATAGACTGTGGAGCTAATGTTGATGCCAAGCCTGAGAACCTTGTACAGTTTGCCAAGATGGGTTCTATATATATGGAGAACATAGAGGGTATCAAAAATCCGAGAGTTGCCATAGTTAATATAGGAGCTGAGGATGAGAAAGGAAATGCACTTGTCAAGGAGACAATACCTATGCTTCGCGAGTGTAAGGATATCAACTTTATAGGAAGCATTGAGTCAAGAGAGATTCCTAATGGCGGAGCAGATGTAATAGTATGTGAGGCATTTGTAGGAAATGTAATACTTAAGTTCTACGAGGGCGTAGGAAAGATGTTTATGGGTGAGATAAAAAAGACACTCAAGAGCAGCCTTAAAACAAAGATAGGCGGAGCACTCATATATAAGGATTTGAAGAAGTGCTTCAAGAGATTTATGGCTGACGATAAGGGTGGAGCACCTCTTCTCGGACTTAAAGGTCTGGTTGTAAAAATACATGGAAACAGCAAAAATAATGAGGTGAGAAGTGCGATAGCCCAGTGTCGTACATTTATAATGAATGACGTAACAGGTAAGATTATTTCTTCATTTGAGGAAGGAAAGTAGACATGGAATCAAAGGATTTAGAAGAATTAGAAGAGGTTCTCGGATATAAATTTAATGACAAAAATCATCTATACACAGCACTCACACACAAGTCATATGTAAATGAGAAAATGTGTGGACGAAGGGTATCGTATGAGAGGTATGAATTCTTAGGAGACGCTATATTAGAATATCTGACAAGCAGATTTTTATTTGCGGAATATCCGGATAAGCCGGAGGGAGAGCTTACTAAGCTTCGCGCAAGCTTAGTATGTGAGTTTACGCTGTCTAAAATATCCAGAGAATTAAAGCTTGGCGAGTATGCATTTTTCAGTAAGGGTGAGAAAAATACCGGTGGACCTAACAGGGACTCTATACTGTGTGATATGTTTGAATCAGTTCTAGGTGCAATATATCTTGATGGTGGAATTGAAAATGCAGATAAGTTTGTTAGAAAATACCTCCTTACTGATATTGAGCACAAGCATTTGTTCTATGATTCTAAATCAAAGCTTCAGGAGTATGCACAGAAGAAGGATAAAAAGCTTGCATACAATCTTATCAAGGAGAGCGGTCCTGAGCATGACAAGATATTTGAGGTTAATGTATTGCTCGGTGATGAAATACTTGCGAGTGGACAAGGCCACTCAAGAAAATCGGCTGAGCAGACTGCTGCCTATAACGCTCTAAAAAAGCTTAAATAGATGAGAATGGTAAGGTATATAATATGTATTTAAAGAGTATTGAGATAAATGGTTTCAAATCATTTGCTAATAGAATAGTATTTAAATTTAATAACGGTATAACCGGAATTGTAGGTCCTAATGGTTCAGGTAAGAGTAATGTCGGCGATGCTGTAAGATGGGTTTTGGGTGAGCAGAGTGCAAAACAGCTTCGAGGTTCTAAGATGGAGGATGTTATATTCTCAGGAACAGAGCTAAGAAAGCCACAGGGCTTTGCGTACGTTGCAATCACTCTTGATAACAGTGACCATAAGCTTCCTATAGACTATAATGAGGTAACAGTTGCGAGACGTGTATATCGTTCCGGAGAGAGCGAATATTTAATAAACGGAGTTGTGAGCAGACTTAAGGATGTAAACAGTCTGTTCTTCGATACAGGTATCGGTAAAGAGGGCTACTCTATTATAGGACAGGGACAGATTGAGCGTATTTTGTCTGGAAAGCCTGAGGAGAGAAGAGAGCTTTTTGACGAGGCTGCCGGAATTGTAAAGTATAAGAAGAACAAAGCGACAACCGAGAAATCGTTAGAGAGTGAAAGAGAGAATCTAGCCCGTGTAAATGATATTTTGCGTGAGCTTGAGAGACAGGTTGGTCCTCTTAAGGAGCAGTCTGAGACAGCGAGGAAGTACCTTATATTTAAGGATGAGCTTAAAAAATTAGATATAAATGCATTTTTGCTTGATGTTGACAACAACAAGGAGCAGCTTTCTGATTTTGAGGGAAAGCTTGCAGTTGTTGAGGAGGATGGAGCTCGTTTAAGACAGGAATTTGAGCTTGCAAAGGACGAGTATGAGCGTATAGAGTCTGAGCTTGAGGACTATAACAGAAAACTCGATGATGTCAAGAATGAGATACATGAGAAAAAACTGTCCAATCAGAAATGCGAGGGCGAGATTAATGTTATCGAGCAGCAGATTATAGCCAGCAAGCAGAATTCTGACAGCATAACAGAGCAGATAGACAAGGCAAAGGCTGATATAGCAAGATATAAGGAAGCCTTAGACGGATATTATGAGGAAAAATTAAAGCTTGATGAGAGACTTGACGAGGCAGATGATGTTGTCGATACGGCAAATGAAAGATATGAGTCTCTTAAGAATAAGATAGCTGACGCGGAAAGAGAGATTGAAAACTCTAAGGGCGAGATAATTGAGTACCTTAATGAGGGCGGTACATTAAAGGCTAAGGTCGGAAGATACGACACCATGCTTGAGAATATACAGCTGAGAAAGTCTCAGTTAAATCAGCGTTTCCTTGAGAATAAGAGCGACGAGGAAAAGTATAAGGCCAAGAAGGCTTCACTTGACGAGAAGGTAGGAAGCATTGATGAGAAGAAGAGCTCACTTAACGCTGAGCTTACGAGACTTAAAACAGCCTTAGATGACAATACAAATGCAATAAATGATAACCAGAGTAATATAAGAAATTATAATAACAGTATAGTAAGCCTTGGCTCTAAGAAGGAAGCTTTAAGAAACCTTACTGAGAGATATGACGGATATGGCAACAGCATAAGAAGGGTAATGGAGCAAAAGGTGAAATTCCCAGGTATCGTCGGTGTTGTTGCTGATATCATAGAGGTTGGCAAGGAGTATGAGACAGCTATAGAGACAGCTCTCGGAGGAAGTATACAGAATATTGTAACAGAGGATGCCGAGACAGCTAAGAAAATGATAGCATTTCTTAAGCAGAATAAGTACGGAAGAGCTACATTTTTACCTATAGACACAATAGCTGTAAGACAGAACATGAACAGCGATGCCGAGCGTGAGAATGGAGTTATAGGTCTGGCATCTAACCTTGTTTCATTTGACAGGAAATACCAGACTATAATTACACATCTTCTCGGAAGAATATATGTTGTTGACAATATAGATAATGCGATAAGAATATCGAGAAAGTACAAGCAGTCACTCAGGATTGTAACCTTAGAGGGTGAGCTTATAAATCCGGGCGGAGCAATGACCGGTGGTACATTTAAGAATTCATCTAATCTTCTCGGAAGAAAGCGGGAGCTTGACGAGATAGATGAGCAGATAGAGGAGCTTAAGAAAAAGCTTGCCATATGTGAGAAGCAGAGTGTTACACTTCAGGCTGACAGAGATGATATCAAGAATAAGCGTGACTTAGCAGACAGAGAATTGCAGCAGCTTAACATAGAGGGCAATACATACTCCCTTAACCTTAATCAGGCAAATGCAAAGCTCTCTGAGATTGAGAGAATTTACGCCGGTATCGGACGTGAGAATAATGAGATAGAGAAGCAGATTAAGGATATTAATGCCAATAAGGAGGAGCTATATAACAGCAACCGTAAACAGGAGGACGCTGTAAAGGAGCTTGAGGTAAGAATTGATGAGCTTGAGAAGCAGCTTGTTATAGACAAGAAGGCATTAGAGGAAGCACAGGAGAATGTAAGCCGTCTTGGAATTGAATTTAATACAGTTAAGCAGCAATATGATTTCATATTACAGAACATAAAGCGTGTAAAGGCTGAATGTCAGAGTGCGGATGAGACACTTAACAGTCTTAATTTAAGATTAAGCAACGGCTCTGATGAGGTGAGAAGCTTAACAGAGAAGATTAATGAGGCGAGAGCTCTTGTCGAGGAAAATAACCGTATAATTCAGATAAAGGAGCAGAAGCTTAAGGAATATGCGGAGGCTAAGGAAAAGCTTAACGAGAGTCATAAGGAATTCTTTAATAAGCGTGACCAGTTATCAGAGCAGATTAATGGACTTGATAAGTCTGCATTTAAGCTTAATGCGGCTATAGAGAAGCTCTCAGAGCAGAGTGAGAATCTCAACAATTATATGTGGGAGGAATACGAGCTTACATATAATTCTGCGGCTGACTTTAAGGATGATACACTTAGTGATATCACATCCCTTAAGCGCGAGATAACGGCAGTCAAGAGCAAGATAAAGCAATTAGGTGATGTAAATGTCAATGCTATAGAGGATTACAAGCAGGTATCTGAGAGATACACCTTCCTTAAGGCACAGCATGATGATATTACCAAGGCTGAGGAGAATCTTCTTAACATTATAAATGAGCTTGACAGAGCTATGCGTGAGCAGTTTGCTGAAAAGTTCAAGGAGATAAGAATTATGTTCTCCAAGGTATTTAAGGAATTATTCGGTGGTGGTAAGGCAGACCTTGAGCTTGTGGATGATGACGATATCCTTGAGACAGGAATCAAAATCAATGCACAACCACCGGGAAAGAAGCTTCAGAATATGATGCAGTTGTCAGGTGGTGAGAAGAGTCTTACGGCCATTGCGCTTCTTTTTGCAATACAGAGCCTTAAGCCTTCACCTTTCTGTCTCCTTGATGAGATTGAGGCGGCACTTGATGACTCTAACGTAAAGCGTTTTGCAAAGTACTTAAATAGGCTTACAAAGGATACACAGTTCATAGTAATAACCCACAGAAAGGGAACTATGGAGGCTGCCGATATCTTATATGGTATCACAATGCAGGAAAAGGGTGTCTCAACTCTGGTATCTGTAAGCATGATAGAGGGCGAGCTTGACGATTAATTATAAGTTTACAAGGAGGATATGCTATGTCTGATAAAGAATTTCAGAACGAAAATGGCGAGGATATGCCGGTTGAGAAGAAGAAAGGCTTTTTCTCACGTTTGAAGGAGGGCTTATCTAAGACCAGAAATAACATTGCAGAGAGCTTTAATAATCTGTTTAAGGCAAATGAGTTAGATGACGATTTCTATGACGAGTTAGAGGAAACTCTTGTCATGTCTGATATGGGTTATGACACTACAGAGAGAATCATAGATGATTTAAAAAAGCAGGTCAAGGAGCAGCACATCAAAGAGGTTTCGGCTTGTAAGGAGTTAATTATCAATATCATAAGAGACCAGATGACAGTTGATGATTCTGCCTACGATTTTGAGAATAAGAAAACAGTTGTACTTGTTATCGGTGTAAATGGCGTCGGAAAGACAACATCTATAGGTAAGCTTGCAGCACAGTACAAGTCAAGGGGCAAGAAGGTTCTTATGGCTGCCGCAGATACATTCAGAGCTGCTGCCATAGACCAGCTTAAGACATGGTCAAACAGAGCAGGCGTTGATATAATTGCTCAGGGCGAGGGTGCAGATCCATCTGCGGTTGTTTATGATGCGGTTTCTGCTGCCAAAGCCAGAAATACGGATATACTTCTTATAGATACAGCCGGCAGACTTCACAATAAGAAGAATCTCATGGATGAGCTTGCCAAGATGAGAAGAATTATATCTAAGGAGTATCCTGAGGCTAATGTTGAGTCGCTTATCGTGCTTGACGGTACTACAGGTCAGAATGCGTTAGAGCAGGCGAGACAGTTTAGCTCTGTTACAG
>CAVELH010000143.1:0-6455 GCA_963616385.1 bacterium
TGCTGTCGAGATGGCATCACCTACAGATGTAATAGATGATAATCTTACTCCTGTTTACGCAGATGAGTTAAAGGATGGAGAGTATGATATAGATGTCTTATCAAGCTCATCTATGTTCAACATAGTTTCATGCAGGCTCACTGTAGAAAACGGAGAGATGAGTGCTGTTATGACTATGGGTGGAACCGGTTATCTGTATGTATATATGGGAACTGGTGAGGAGGCTGTTGCAGCATCAGACAGTGACTATATTCCTTATGTTGAAAATGATAATGGTGAGCACACATTTACAGTTCCGGTAGAGGCATTGGATAAGAGTATTTCATGTGCGGCATTCAGCAAAAATAAGGAAAAATGGTATGACAGACAGCTTGTATTCAGCACAGGCAAGCTTTCAGAGGATGCATTCTTAGAGGCAAGATATAAGACAGTCGAAGATTTAGGGCTTGATGATGGCTCATATATGGTTTCTGTAACATTGGATGGAGGCTCTGGAAGGGCTTCAATAGAATCTCCTGCAAGTATAGTTGTAGCTGATGGCTGTGCGGTGGTTACCATCGTATGGAGCAGTAGCAATTATGACTATATGATTGTGGATGGAGAAAAATATCTGCCGCTTGATGGAGAGGAGACTTCAACATTTGAAATTCCTGTAACAGGCTTTGACTATAAGATGCCTGTAAGTGCTGATACGACAGCTATGAGTACTCCGCATGAGATTGAATATACTTTATATTTTGATTCTGCAACTATAGAAGAATACGCTGAATAATATAGGAGGCTGCAATGAGATTAAAAAGACTACGATACAAATTTTTGTTGATGTTATCTTTGCTCTTTGTAGCCTCATTTTTATTTTGTGGATGTACTAAGGCGGACAATACACAAAATGATAGCTATAAATGGGGCGAAATGAAGGTAGAGGGAAGTCTCCCGCTTGAATATGCAACACAGTTTACTGTTGACTATTATGAGGGAGGTTATACACTTATAACTATTGGAGATACGGACAGATATCTTATTGTACCTGAGAATATGTCATGCCCTGAGGGACTTGATAAGGATATCTACGTTATGTATAAGCCTTTTAATAAAGTATATCTTGCAGCAACGTCTGCAATGGACTTAATAAGGGCTATAGGAGGTCTGGATAATGTGGCATTTTCCGGCACTAAGGCTGATGACTGGTATATAGATGAGGCAAAGAGTGCGATGGAGGATGGACTTATCAAATATGCCGGCAAATACAGTGCTCCTGATTTTGAGTTACTTATTTCAGGTGGCTGTAATCTGGCTGTTGAGTCAACTATGATTTTGCATAATCCGGAGATAAGGGAGCAGTTACTTGAGGTTGGAATACCGGTTTTGGTTGAGCGTTCAAGCTATGAAAGCCATCCGCTTGGACGTATGGAATGGATTAAGCTGTATGGTGTCCTGATGGATAAGACTGAAGAGGCTGAACAATATTTTGATAGTCAGGTGGGCGCTGTAGCTGATATAATGGATAGAGATGATACAGGTCTTACAGTTGCTTTTTTCTATGTCACTGCAAACGGTTCGGTGAATATAAGAAAAAGCGGAGATTATGTATCTAAGATGATTGAGCTTGCGGGCGGCGAATATATATTTGCTGATATGAATGATGACGAAAATGCACTTTCGACAACGATAATTCAGATGGAGGAGTTTTACGCTAAGGCTAAGGATGCTGATATATTGATATACAACAGCACCATAGCGGGAACACTTCCGGATATGGAGTCGTTACTTAAGCTTAGTGATTTGTTTAATGATTTTAAGGCGGTGCAGTCTGGAAACGTATTTTGTACAGAGAAGAATATGTTTCAGGAGAGCACAGGCTTTGGTGATATGATACTTGATATTAATAAGATATTAACGGACAGTGATGTGTCAGATGACGAGCTTACATATCTGTACAGATTAAAGTAGAGGATGGGCTCATATTGACTGGGATAAGAATATAACGGGAGATACAATGGGAGAGGAAAATAACAAAAAATTAATCAGATATATGATTATATATGTGGCTATGGTTGTCATACTTGCTGCCTCATTTGTTATAAGTGTAAATTCCGGAAGTGTCAGACTTTCCTTCCGTGACATAATAACTGTTTTAGGAGATAAAGCTGCTGACAGAACAGCCTACCAGATTATATGGAACATAAGACTGCCGAGAACATTTGCGGCACTTATATTAGGTGGAGCATTAGCAGTTTCAGGCTTCCTGCTACAGACTTTCTTTGGAAATCCGATAGCAGGACCTTTTGTTCTTGGAATTTCATCGGGAGCTAAGCTTACTGTGGCGTTATCCATGATATTCTTGCTTACAAGGGGAATGTACATGGATTCACTTGGTATGATAGCTGCAGCTTTCGTAGGCTCTATGATTTCTATGGGCTTTGTTCTTGCTGTGTCGAGAAGAATTAAAAATATGTCAATGCTTGTTGTGTGTGGAGTTATGATTGGATATATATGCTCGGCAATAACAGATTTTGTTGTCGCATTTGCTGATGATACCAACATAGTCAATCTCCATAACTGGTCTATGGGAAGCTTTTCGGGTATAGGCTGGTCACACGTTAAGATAATGGCACTGGTTGTTGCTATAGCATTTGTGTTGACATATTCTCTGGCTAAGCCTATGAGTGCGTATATGCTTGGAGAAAATTATGCGTTAAACATGGGAGTTAATATAAAGGTGTTTCGGGTTCTCCTTATACTGCTCTCAAGTATACTGTCGGCATGTGTAACTGCCTTTGCAGGACCGATATCATTTGTCGGAATTGCTGTTCCACAGCTTGTGAGAGCTATATTTAAGACATCTAAGCCTGGGGTGATTATACCCGCTGTATTTCTTGGCGGTGGAATATTCTGTCTTATATGTGATGGAATTGCGAGAACCCTGTTTGCCCCTGTGGAGTTAAGTATAAGCTCGGTTACAGCAATATTTGGTGCTCCGGTTGTTATTTATATGATGGTTAAGAGAAAGGGTGGGGCGTGATATGGAAGACAAGGAATATATGATTACCGAAAATGCTTCCTTTGGATATAACAATAAGGTTGTGGTGGGTAATATTAATATAAAGGTAAGAAGAGGGGAGATTCTTTCTATTATCGGACCAAACGGAATTGGTAAATCTACCATTCTTAAAAGTATTTGCAATCAGTTAGCTCCCATATCAGGGACAATTATACTTGATAAAAGATGTATAGATGAATATAAGGGCTTTGAGCTTGCAAGGAAGCTTTCTGTTCTCATGACGGAGCGTGTTAATCCTGAGCTATATACATGTTATGATGTTGTTGCACTTGGAAGATATCCATATACAGGGAGAATGGGTGCTCTGTCTGATAATGACAGAAATATAATAAATGAGAGTATGGAGCTTGTTGGTATAAGTACTCTGTCTGATATGTATTTTAATACGCTTAGTGATGGGCAAAAGCAGAGAGCTATGCTTGCCAGAGCAATATGTCAGGAACCTGATATATTAATTCTCGATGAGCCGACAGCGTATCTTGACATAAAATATAAGCTTGAGCTTTTATCAATATTAAAATATCTTGCCTACACCAAAAATGTAGCTATATGCATGACCTTGCACGAGATAGACCTTGCCTATAAGGTTTCTGATAAGGTACTTTGCATAAAGGATAACAATATGTACAGGTACGGAGAGCCGGAGGATATTCTCACCTCAGTATATATAAGTGAGCTGTATGATATAAGAAAGGGCAGTTACAATTATAATACAGGCAGTGTTGAGTTAGAGGGAGCTTGCGGTAAGCCGAAGGTATTTGTTATCGGTGGGAACGGAAGCGGAATTACATTGTACAGAAGGCTTAACAGGAAGCGTATTCCATTTGCGGCAGGGGTATTGCATGAAAATGATGCCGAGTATCAGATTGCAAAGGCACTTGCGACAGATGTAGTAAGTGAGAGTGCATTTGAGTGTATATCGGCTGAGCATATAGGGAAAGCAAAGAAATATATAGATGAGTGTGAAAGGGTTTATGCCTGTGTTAAAACCTTTGGAAGCATGAATAAGGCTAATTTAGAGCTTATAGCGTATGCGAAGGATAAAAATAAATTGTGTGAGATTTCGGGGAATAATTCGGTAAATGATGTTGAGTAAAATCAGGTCATAGTGTATAATATAGATAATTATGCATAACAAATTTGTTAAAATAGACGAAAGTAAACCGGAGGATATTATGGCTGAAGAATATAGGCAGGAAATTGAAAAAAGAAGAACATTTGCCATTATTTCCCACCCGGATGCCGGTAAGACGACACTTACGGAGAAGTTTTTGTTATACGGAGGTGCTATTAATACAGCGGGCTCTGTAAAGGGAAAGGCTAACTCTAAGTATGCTGTCTCAGACTGGATGGAGATAGAGAAGGAGAGAGGTATCTCAGTTACCTCATCAGTGCTTCAGTTTAACTATGACAATTACTGCATTAATATACTTGATACACCGGGACATCAGGATTTCTCGGAGGATACCTACAGAACACTTATGGCAGCCGATTCTGCGGTTATGGTTATAGATGCATCAAAGGGTGTTGAGGCACAGACAATTAAGCTTTTCAAGGTATGTGTTATGAGACATATACCTATATTTACATTTATCAATAAGATGGACCTTGAGGCGAGAGATCCGTTTGAGCTTTTAGATGACATAGAGAATGTTCTCGGTATAAGAACCTGCCCTATCAACTGGCCTATAGGCTCAGGTAAGCGTTTTAAGGGAGTTTATGACAGAGATACAAAGCAGGTATCTATGTTTAAGGCGGTTTCGGTAGGTGGCTCTAAGAGTGCTGCCGAGACTGATTATGATGTGAGTGATGGTGCTCTTAAGGAGGAGATAGGAGAGGAGCTTTATGGAACCTTATGTGATGAGATAGAGCTTCTTGACGGTGCAAGTGATGAATTTAATCAGGAGCTTGTCGATAAGGGAGAGCTGTCACCTGTATTCTTCGGTTCAGCACTTACTACATTTGGTGTTGAGACATTCCTTAAGCATTTCCTTAAGATGACTAAATCACCTCTTGCGAGAATGTCAGATGCAGGACTTATAGATCCTGTTACTGAGCCATTTTCGGGATTCGTATTTAAGATACAGGCTAACATGAATAAGGCACATCATGACAGAATTGCATTTATGAGAATATGCTCAGGTAAATTTGACGCAAGTAAGGATGTGTACCATGTGCAGAGTGGCAGGAAGATGAAGCTGTCACAGCCACAGCAGATAATGGCGCAGGACAGAAAGGTTATAGAGGAGGCTTATGCCGGAGATGTAATCGGTGTATTTGATCCGGGTATATTCTCAATCGGTGATACTATCTGTGCTCCGGGTAAGAAGTTTGCATATGAGGGAATTCCTACATTTGCACCTGAGCATTTCTGTCGTGTCGTACAGCTTGATTCGATGAAACGTAAGCAGTTTAACAAGGGTGTTACACAGCTCGCACAGGAGGGCGCTATACAGATATTCAAGGACTATACATTAGGTCTGTCAGAGATAATAGTAGGTGTAGTAGGTGTGCTTCAGTTTGATGTACTTAAGTACAGACTTGAGAATGAATATGGCTGTGATGTAAGACTTGAGCCACTGCCATATAACTATATAAGATGGGTTAAGAATACGGAATTAGATCTTAATTCGCTTAAGCGTATAAGTGACTGCAAGAAGGTTAGGGATATGAGGGATAATCCGCTTTTACTGTTCGCTAATGAATGGTCGATTAGACTTTTACTTGAGCATAATGAAGGTCTTGAGCTTGAGGAGTTTAAGAGAAACTAATTGTTTATATAATGTATGGGAATGAGGGATGTAAAATGATACTGATTGATACACAAAAAGAGGAATTCAGTAAGATAAAGGATATCAGAATATTTGAGAAGATAGACAATGAGAAGAGATTCAATGGTAATCTTCTTGTCATCGGACTTGGCGGACTTGGAAGCCGTGTCGTATGTAATCTTAAGGGTATGCTTATGGATGAGGTTAAGCCTGAGGATAATATACAGTATATGATGATTGACTCTGATATTCCTTATATGGAGAATATGATAGAGGACAGCAAGGATGGAATAGGCTTAAACGCGACAGAAATTATCAGTATCTACAGACCTAATCTTGATAACATACTAACCAACGGAATAAAGAAGAATCCTGTACACCCTAATTTAGCTAACTGGATGCGCGAGGATTTTCCTATGCTTAATATTGGAACTGACGGTGCGAACGGTAACAGACAGATAGGCAGACTTATGTTCTCAAATGCGTACGAGGATGTAAGACTTCTTTTATTTGACAGACTTGAGGATATATATACTAAGTCGTCAGGCAAGCTTGATGTTATGATAGTTACAGGTGTAGCCGGTGGTACAGCAACCATCAGTGTTATTACCGAAGATGGATTA
>CAVELH010000144.1:0-6379 GCA_963616385.1 bacterium
CATTTTATGAATATATCTGTGAAGTATATACGGATGCGGATTTGAAATCACCTAAGGATGTAACCTTAGATATACTGTCGTCCTTAAATGCAGAATTTATTGAGGACTATATGGACTATCTCCAAAAATACGAGAAAAACGGAAAAATATATACTAATGGTAAGGCTTCCATCAAGAGAAAGCTCTCTGCCCTAAGCGCATATTATTCATATTTTTATAAAAATGACCTTGTATCATCAAACCCTATTGCCAAGGTAGATAAACCACGCCTTAAGGATAAAACTATTATCCGTATGGATGCCGCAGAGACAGCCACATTTCTTGATACTGTGGAATACGGCAATAATATGACCAAAAAGCAATTACAATACCATGAGAAGCTAAAAACAAGGGATTTGGCATTACTCACGCTTATGTTATCAACAGGAATCCGTATTTCCGAATGTATTGGACTTGATATCAATCATGTAGATTTCGATAACATGTGTATAAAGGTAACCCGAAAAGGCGGCAAGGAGGCTCTTGTATACTTTAGTGATGAAGCCGCTGTTCCGCTTAAGGAATATATTGAGGAACGAAAGAAAATAGATGCCCTTCCAGGACATGAAAATGCATTGTTCCTCTCCTCTCAGAGAAAACGTATGAGTGTACGTTCTGCTGAAATTCTTGTCAAGAAATACGCAGAATGTTCTGTACCACTCAAGCATATTACACCGCATAAGCTTCGTAGTACCTACGGAACTGCCCTTTATCAGGAAACATCAGACATATATCTTGTTGCTGATGTATTAGGTCACTCTGACGTAAATACAACCAGAAAGCACTATGCTGATATAGACAACGAGCGCAGGCGTACAGCAAGAAATAAAGTCCAATTACGCGAAACACCAAACGATTAAAGTATATGAAATATGAACATAAAGTAATTTACACATATAAATCCCAATAATATATAATAAATACATATACAAAACAATATATAGTATAAAATAATAATATTTATATAAGATATATAACAAAAAGATTATGTTACAGACGAGGTTCCCACCCAATATTATATCTGTAACATAATCTTTCTATTCGTAAAAGCATATAAATGTGTTGTTAGTCGATTTCTTTTAAGTAATCAATTATAAAATCAACTGTCTTATCAACACTCATCAAGCTACTGTTTATAAACATATCATAGCTGTCAATAGAACCCCACTTCTTAGAGGTGTAATAATTGTAGTATGAAGCTCTGCCCTTATCTTCTTTGTTAATCTGAGCCTTTGCCTTATCTACAGTTAAATTGAATCGCTTAGATACTGTCTCAATCCTTTTCTCCAAAGGCGCGTGTATAAACAGTCGTATCAGGTTCGGATTATGACGTAATGCATAATCTGCACATCTTCCAACTATAATACATGGACCATTATCGGCAATCTTCTTAATGGTATCATATGTAGCCTGAAATGCCTGCTGGTTCAGATTAGGCTGATAACCTGTATTTGTGAAACCATAGCTATATGGATCCATAACAAGATTATACAAAAAGCTCTTATTAGGTTTTTCATCAAGACTCCTGAGTAATGATTCACTTATACCACTATGCTTAGCAGCCTCGTTTAATAATTCCTTGTCATAGAAAGGTATATCGAGCTTCTCAGCTAATCTGTGGCCAATCTCCCTACCATTACTACCAAATTGTCTTCCAATTGTGATAATATTCTTTGCCATACGAATGCCCCCTTTTTCTGCAATTAAACTTTGATGACGAATAAATGTCCGACGCACAAATTACCTCGTTTTCCGAATAACTTGATATAATTATTTTACTTCTTTTTGTGCAATTTGTCAAATATTATTAGTAATTTTCGTATTTTTTAGCTAATTTGTTGAATTTATCAATGCTGGAATTAATCCTCTTTTCCATGGCATCGTATGTGGAATTTACACTCATCTGCATAACTGTTTCATTGTAGTCATTTTGTGCCAATGCAGCTTCCATCTTAATATATATATCATCAGGATGGAATTTTGTGCGAATTGAACGAAGTCCATCCTTGTATCCAAGCTGTTCCCTGAATTCAATTGCTTTGTCATTGAAGTTAAGTGTGCCATTTACAAGATTACCAAGATTATAGCTTGGATAAATAGTTATAAATGAGGCATCAGGCCATGGCTTTGTATTAAACACCTTGTCATGTGCCATTCCTATAACTATAAACTGTCTTATTCCCATATCATATAAAGGCTTTACAGGCTCATTATCACATATTCCACCATCTCTGTAGTAGTGTCCATCAATCTCCACAGCCTCATAAATTAATGGTAAGGCTGTGGATGCCATGAGTATTTTCTTAATCATATCCTCGTCATAATCAGATAAAAGTCTGTATTCAGGTATTGAATACTTAGATGTATCATCCAGCCTGCATATTGAATTATATATCTTATATCTGCCATTTATTATTTTATCAAAATCTATGTACTTATCTACAAGCTTTAACATTTCATCGCGGATGAAGTATGGTCTTTTATCAATAAGCATCTCAAGGTCAATGTCAAATACTGTGCCGAAATCAATCTCATCCCACGCATCATACATTATATTGATATCATCCATTGCATAAAGCATTGCATTTACTGCACCTATAGACGCTCCGGATATAGCGGTAACGTCATCCAATAAACCATTTTCCTTTAATGCCTTAAGTACACCGACCTGATAAGCACCCTTTCCGCCTCCACCGGCAAGAACAAGGCCTATGCCAGAAATATTATTATCCATATTACATTCCTCCAATACAAAATTGACAATCATATATACTTAATTGTCTTATAATTGGTCTATATATAATTATACTATCGTTATAACATAAATTTGTGTATATTATAACGATAGTACTATTTTGTAAATATATCTACTTAGGTGCCATAAGCTTAGAAATTCCAGCCTTTAGTCCGTCAATGGTAAGAGGATACATGTCATATATCTTGGCAAGTGTACTCTCCGCTTCCATCCATGCCAGACTGTTTAATGCTCCATGATATCTTGGATTAAGCCATATTACCTTCTTATATTTGCTTCTAAACAGCTTATTCCACTCATATCCACTCATTCCCTCATTAGGTCCACGGTAATTACCATTAACATCGAAAAGCTCCTCTGGAGCCATCTGAGCATCACCAACAATAATAACCTTGTAATCCTTGTCAGTATGTCTGAAAAGATACTCCAAATCAACCCAGTTTCCCATCTCGCACTCGGCATCCTTGTATACCTTACTGTATATACAGTTATGGAAATAATATGTCTTTACATCCTTGAAGTGGTTTGCCTTGTTGACAGCCTGAAACAAATCGTTACACAGCTCAGCAAAAGGCATCATAGTTCCACCACAGTCAAACAAAAGCAGAAGCTTTACCGAGTTTTTACGTGGTTTTTCAAACTCAAGCTGAAGATATCCACCATTATTACAGGTAGAATCTATAGTCTTGTCTATATCAAGCTCTGATTTAGGGACGTCAAGCTTGGTAGAGAACTGTCTTAGTCTCCTGAACGCAACCTGAAACTGTCTTATATCCAAGGTCTTATCGTGTCTGAAATCTGCATACTTACGCTCACCGATTACCTGAAATGCAGACTGCATTCCAGATTGACCGCCGACACGGAGACCACCCGGATTTCTTCCGTGATGTCCAAATGCAGAGCCGCCACTTGTACCAATCCAGTAATTACCACCGTTATGCTCGGTGTTCTGCTCTGTGACACGCTCTCTGAACATTCTCTTCGTCTCTGCCATATCACGCTTGGCATCATACTTGTATATATCTGCATTTAGCCCATTTGTATCCATCTCGCCTTTATCGAGGAACTTCATAATTATCTCCGGAACCTCGTTCTCATCAGAGTGGATATCCTTGAAGTATTCTAAAAAAGCGATATCGAACTTATCATAATCTGATTCAGTTTTAACTAATATCATTCTGCCCAGGTTATATAATCCCTCCAACGAGGAATAGGCAAGTCCACGGTCAAGTGCATCCATAAATGTAATCCACTCAGTCATTGAGACCTTTAAGCCCTTTTCCCTGCACACATATAAGAATTCTGTAAACAATTAATATATACTCCTCTTTTTCACAATATCCATGTCCTCGTCCTTCTTAATCAAAACGCCAAGATAAGGAAGGTTCTTCCTTATAAGCTCAGGCTCTATTCCACCTAAAAGAAGTGCATTTAACCAGTCTATAAGCTCAGAGGTACTTGGCTTCTTTCTTACATCCTTGATTTCTCTTATCCAGTAAAATGTGTCCATGGCAGCCTTAAGAAGATTCTCGTCTATATTCTCAAAGTGTACACGTACAATCTCTTCCATCTCCTGCTTTTCAGGGAAGTTTATATAGTGGAATATACATCTTCTCAAAAATGCGTCAGGAAGCTCCTTTTCAGCATTGGAGGTTATAATTACTATAGGTCTTGTCTTGGCCTTTATTGTTTCCTTAGTCTCATGGATATAGAACTCCATCTTGTCAAGCTCCCAGAGCAAATCATTAGGAAACTCCAAATCAGCCTTATCTATCTCATCAATAAGAAGGATAACCTGCTCATCCTGACTGAATGCCTCACCAAGCTTACCGAGCTTGATATATCTCTTTATATCATCTACGCCCTCTTCTCCAAACTGGCTGTCATAAAGTCTCTGGATTGTATCGTATACATATAGACCATCCTGTGCCTTGGTAGTGGACTTGATATTCCATATAAAGAGCTTCATGCCAAATGCCTGACTTATAGCCTCTGCAAGCATTGTCTTACCTGTGCCCGGCTCTCCTTTGATGAGAAGCGGCTTCTCTAATACTCTTGCCACATCTACAGCAGCCATAAGCTCAGGTGATGCAACATATTCCTTGGAACCTGTGAATTTCATTTCGTTCATGGTTTCTTATAATCCTTTCTTAATATAAATAGTAAATATAATTACTCTCGTATTTGTCCGTTACCATATATAATATATTTGGTGGATGTAAGTGCCAAAAGTCCCATAGGTCCTCTTGCGTGGAGCTTCTGGGTAGATATTCCTATCTCAGCACCAAAGCCAAACATAAATCCGTCTGTAAATCTGGTTGATGCGTTTACATATACACACGCGGAATCTATCTCGTTAAGAAACTTCTGTGCATCTGCATAGCCCTCAGTAATTATAGCCTCAGAATGACCTGTGCTGTATTTGTTTATGTGGTCTATTGCCTCGTCAATGCTGTCAACTATCTTGGCTGATATTATCTTGGCAAGGTACTCTGTGCCATAATCCTCATCAGTTGCAGGGACAATGTAATCAGATAATTGCTGTGATAACTCATCGCCTCTTATCTCACAATCCTCATCGTGAAGCATTTTGGCAATCATAGGTATGGCAGTGTCTGCTATATCCTTATGTATAACTAAAGACTCACACGCGTTACATACTCCAAGTCTCTGTAGCTTAGCATTCTTAATTATAGGAAGTGCCTTATCCATATCGGCATCCTTATTAATAAATATGTGGCAGTTACCTGTTCCTGTCTCTATTACAGGTATTGTTGCATTCTCAACTACTGTACGGATTAAGCCTGCTCCACCTCTTGGAATCAGAAGGTCAACATACTTATTCATACGCATAAACTGCCTTGCTACCTCTCGGTCTGTGTCCTCTATAAGGTTAATTGCATCAGGTGTCACATCACATGCTATAAGAGCATCCTTTATAACCTTTACAAGTGCTATATTAGAGTGTATACAGTCACTTCCACCTCTTAATATAACCGCATTGCCTGTCTTAAAGCAGAGGGCAAATGCATCTACTGTAACATTAGGTCTTGATTCATATATTATACCTATAACACCCATAGGAACACGTTTTTGTCCGATAAGAAGTCCGTTAGGACGTTCCTTCATTGAAATGACCTCACCTATAGGATCTTCAAGTGCTGCAACCTGTCTTACACCTGTAGCCATATCCGAAAATCTGTCCTTTGTGAGTCTTAATCTGTCCTGCAACGCCTCTGACATACCATTATCAGCGGCATTCTTAAGATCTATTTTATTGGCAGCCATCACCTCATCTGCATGGGCGACAAGTGCATCTGCAACAGCGCACAAAGCCTTATTCTTATCATTTTGTCCAAGCTTTGCCATTATTCTTGACGCACTCTTTGCTGATATACCAAGCTCCTCTAACATAACATTTTCCCCTTTCAAAAATAACGTTTTTCTGTGACAATTAGTTCAGGCTTTATATCGTGCTCCTCACACGGTATATTATCTACAACCTGAAAATCATAGCATACAGCTATTTTATGACATGTCGGATGTATGCTTAAATATCTGTCATAGTAACCGCCACCATATCCG
>CAVELH010000145.1:0-6335 GCA_963616385.1 bacterium
CATATATAGCTCCGAATTAAGTACACCCTCAGCCAACTGTCTGTATGTGTACATATCACTTCTAAACATCTTTCTCACGCGGACAACGTCAGCACCGCTTCTTCTAAGATATGAAGCAGCCTCAAATGTACGGACACCTGTCTTTGTGACAAAGTTATCTGTATCAATAACTATACCTGCATACATGGCATCCGCCTCCATAGGGCGAACCTTAACCTTTTCGTCAATATATTGAAGCATCTCGGCAACCATCTCGCAAGCTGATGACGCGTAAGGCTCAATATATGACAGGGTAGCATTTAAAATCTTCTCATTTGTCTCACGGTGATGGTCAAATACCACAACCGATTTAGTTAATGATAAAAGCTCCTCACATTCTGTCATACTAGGCTTATTTACATCGACAACAGTTACAAGCGTCTGGTCATTTATACTTCCTATCGCCTGCTCGCTGGTGATTATCATGTCATCACCATATACACTGTTGCCCTGAAAGCCGGTAATAATAGGTCTTATGGCAGATGTCACCTCATTGATTACAATGTGTGCGTTCTTACCGAGCGTCTTGACAAGTCTGTATACACCGACAGCAGCACCAAATGCGTCCGCATCCGGTCTCTTATGTCCCATTATGATTACTGTGTCCTTATTGTTAAGAAGCTCCTTGAATGCCTGTGCCTTTACTCTTGCCTTTACTCTCGTTGTCTTTTCAGTTCCGGCACTCTTACCACCAAAGTAGGATATCTTCTCTCCGTACTTGACTACTGCCTGATCTCCGCCTCGTCCAAGGGCAAGACCTATGGCAACTCTTGCAAATTCATATGCGGTTGTGAAGTTATCAGCCTCGGCACCTACACCGATACTTAGGGTTACCGGTATTTCGTTACCTACGTTTATACTCTTAACCTCATCTAATATGGCGAATTTAGTCTCCTTTAGCTGAGGAAGGTATTTCTGCTGGAACACGAAGAAGTATTTGTCCTTCTCCATCTTCTTACCTATGGCATCTATTGTTGCAAGGTACATATTAATACGCCTGTCCACAAGAGCCTCGACAAGTGAGTGTCTGACCTCATCAGTGTTATCCATAACCTCGTCATAATTATCTATATAGAGCAGACCTGCAACAAGCTTCTGCTCCTCATTCTCACGAATGTAACGCTTTAACTCTGTGACATCAAACAGATAGAGGGCTATAAGTGACTCTCCGTTAGCCCCAACAACTGTATCTTCATCCTCAAATACATTGCTGAACTTAATCTTTTTAATTAATGCATTATACTTTGTATCGCCATACTCTACATCAAGTGTCTTTTCCTCCTCGGAATTCAACACCTCAACTCCCATAATAGGGAAAAATGAGATAATGTTCTTTCGTATACGCTTCTTAGAACCATCACCAAGCTTCTCTATGAAGAGATTGTTTCCCCACAATATCTTACCGTCGGTGTCAAGCAATGCATAAGGTACAGCAAGTTCCTTTAAAAGCTCCTTTTGAACCTGTCCCTGTTCCATGGCAAATCTGAACAGTACAGGCATAATGCTTGTCTTTGACATAAGATACATCACGAACTGGGCTATAAGATACAGTCCAACTATTACGCTTGTGATAACAGCACTCTTATGGTCTACAAAATATAATATTATACACATAAGCACCAATATAACGGAAACAAAAATTGGTGTCAGAAGATAGTTCTGAATCTTCTTTTTTAGGCTTTTTTCGTAGTTCATAATACCCCTCTTACAATGAAACTATTATCTCTTTAACTGTGCAAGTCTTTCCTTAACCTGTTCTAATGTCTCTGTGTACTTAGTGAGCTTAGCACGCTCCTCCTCTACCTTTGCAACAGGAGCCTTGTCTACGAACTTAGGGTTTGCAAGCATACCTGATGCACGCTTAATCTCTCCCTGTAAACGGCTCTCCTCCTTGGTAAGTCTCTCTATCTCTTTCTCTACATCTACAAGCTCTGCAAATGGCATATAGATTACCGCATCATGTATAACAACTGATACTGCATCATCAGCTATACCTGTCTTATCCTCCTGAATAATTACATCACTTGCATAGCCAAGCATTCCGAAGAAGCTCTTACTAGCTGTAAAGATATCTCTTATCTCAGCCTTTGTAGATGTAACATAAACGGTTGCCTTCTTGCTAGGTGCAACATTCATCTCACTTCTGATATTTCTTATGGCACGAACAGCTTCCTTTATCTTATCTACCGCTGCCTCGTCAGCCTTGAAATCATATTCCTTATTATACTCAGGCCATGAAGATATCATTATTGACTCTTCATCTGTAAGTGTGCAGAATATCTCCTCTGTTACAAATGGCATATATGGATGAAGAAGCTTAAGTCCGCTTGTAAGCACAGTCTTTAATGTCCAGAGTGCTGCTGCCTTTGTATTGTCCTCATCATTCCAGAGTCTTGGCTTAACCATCTCAATATACCAGTCGCAGAACTCCTCCCACAGGAAGTCATACAGCTTAGATACTGCTATACCAAGCTCAAATTTCTCCATGTTATCTGTAACCTCAACTATAAGGTCGTTCATCTTAGATAAAATCCAACGGTCAGCTATAGTGAGGTCTGAAAGCTTAACATTTGAGATATCTGCCTTCTCTATATTCATCATAATGAAACGTGATGCGTTCCATATCTTATTAGCAAAGTTTCTGCTCGCCTCAACACGCTCCCAATAGAAACGCATATCGTTACCCGGTGCATTTCCGGTTACAAGAGTAAATCTAAGAGCATCTGCACCATACTTATCTATAACCTCAAGTGGATCTATACCATTGCCAAGAGACTTACTCATCTTACGTCCCTGATCATCGCGGACAAGTCCGTGGAATAATACTGTATGGAATGGAAGCTCGCCTGTCTGCTCTATAGATGAGAATACCATTCTTATAACCCAGAAGAATATAATATCATATCCTGTTACAAGCACATCTGTAGGGAAGAAGTAATCAAGGTCCTCTGTCTTGTCAGGCCAGCCAAGTGTTGAAAATGGCCAAAGTGCTGATGAAAACCATGTGTCAAGTGTATCTTCATCCTGCTTTAAGTTCTCGCTCTGACACTTAGGACACTTGCATGGTGCTTCCTTTGCAACGATTGTCTCGCCACAATCCTGACAGTAATATGCAGGTATTCTGTGTCCCCACCAAAGCTGTCTTGATACACACCAGTCTCTTATATTATCGAGCCAGTTATAATATGTCTTGTCCATTCTCTCAGGTATAAGCTTAAGCTTACCTGAAACAACTGCCTCCTTGGCAGGCTTAGCCATCTCTGCCATCTTAACGAACCACTGTGGCTTGATAAGTGGCTCAACTGTTGTCTTACAACGGTCATGTGTTCCAACCATATGTGTATGAGGAACTACCTTAACTAATAATCCCTGTGCCTCAAGGTCAGCAACCATTGCCTTTCTAGCCTCGTAACGGTCCATACCGGCATACTTTCCGCCAAGTGCATTGATGGTCGCATCATCGTTCAATATATTAATTTCCTCAAGATTATGACGCTTTCCAACCTCAAAATCGTTAGGATCATGTGCAGGTGTAATCTTAACACAGCCTGTTCCAAAGTCCTTATCAACATAAGCATCTGCTATAACAGGTATCTCTCTGTCAGTAAGAGGAAGCTTAAGCATCTTGCCAACTATATCCTTGTAACGCTCATCATCTGGATTTACTGCAACTGCTGTATCTCCGAGCAATGTCTCAGGTCTTGTTGTTGCTATCTCTACAAATCTTCCCTCTTCACCTACAACAGGATAGTTGATATGCCAGAAATATCCATTCTGCTCCTCATGTATAACCTCTGCATCAGAGATTGATGTCTGACATACAGGACACCAGTTTACTATTCTTGAACCTCTGTACATATAGCCTTTCTCATAGAGCTTGCAGAATACCTCTGTGACAGCCTTGTTGTTTCCCTCGTCCATAGTGAAACGCTCTCTGTCCCAGTCTGCTGATGAACCCATCTTCTTAAGCTGGTTTACAATCTTTCCACCATACTCGCGTCTCCAGTCCCATACTCTCTCAAGGAACTTCTCTCTTCCAAGGTCCTCCTTCTCGATGCCCTCCTTCTTAAGAGCCTCGATAACCTTAACCTCTGTAGCTATAGCTGCATGGTCAGTACCAGGCTGCCAGAGTGCATTATAACCCTGCATACGCTTGAATCTAATCAGGATATCCTGCATTGTGTTGTCAAGTGCATGTCCCATATGAAGCTGACCTGTTATATTTGGTGGTGGCATAACGATAGTGAATGGTTTCTTACTTCTATCCACCTCTGCGTGGAAATACTTATTCTCCACCCATTTCTCATACAATCTTCCCTCTATCTCAGCGGGATTGTAGGTTTTCTCTAATTCCTTTGCCATGTTGTAAATCCTCCGTCTATCTATTTGAAATATTAATTATCCAGCTTTATTTTGTATGGATCTAAAATGTCCTTTATATAACTCTCCATTCCCGGATTGTCATCTATAGCTGCTCTCAGGGCTATACAGGCATTGTCCCGTATCTTCTCACAGGTTGCCATTCTCTCTCTAAGGCTCTGCCTTCTGACATTTAAGCCATGCTTTATCTCAACAAGCTCACGCCTGTCTACCAGCGCCTCAGCCTGCTTTATCCACACCTGTGAATCTCTCACGCCTATATTGTCAAGCTGCTTTATCAGCTCTTCTCTCTTCACTCTCAATTCGCTGTTAGCCTGATAATATTTTTTCTCGTCACGAACCATTGTATTATACAGCTCATAACGGTACTCAAGCTCCTTTGACGAATTAATATCGTATTTGGCATATATATAATCAAGTGCATTGGTATTATTTATATATTTTACCTTGACCTTGTTTAACAAGGATATTGCACGATTAACCTTAGCATCCGTGTCGGTTATCTCCCTCTTAAGGTTGCTATACCTGACGTAAAATATTGCAAAGCATATCATAGCGACAGCACCCGTTATCAGGGCATAAAGTGTAACACTCGTCTTTGCCATAAATGCATAGACGCACAAAAATCCGCTTGTGAGCAGGAATAAAACAAGTATTGTAATAATTATTCCCCTTAAATGCTCTATCTTATCAGCATCATCTAACCTGTTATACTTGAGGTCCTCCTTCTCACCCTCAAGATGTCCCATATCGCTCTTTAGCATGGAATCCCGCATTTCCATCTCATTTAACTTCTTGATGGTATCTATTATCTCTCCCTCATAGGTAGACATAATATTGTATTGCTCAGGTGGAAGCAGATTCTCTGATTCTACATATGTCTGGCGTTCCTTGTCAAGTCTCACTATCTGTTCAGAAGTATCAATAAGCTTCTTTGCCATATCTACAGGAAGTTCCTCTATACGCTGAATGTCTGACAGGTACTCTGTGACAATCCTATACTCTGTCTTAGCCTCATCCATATGCGTGACCGAATCCACAAGCTGTTCGCAAAAATCTCTTACATTCTGTCTCTCATTCTCTGTGCGGTTACCGGCAGATACTTTTTCTATATTATCATCAGAATATTCATTTGTATTGTCCGCATCATCCTCCCTCAAGAACCTGCGGATTCTATCAAATAATTTCATTAAATTGCCTGCTCTCTAAACTCATCCTTTAATTGGCCCAGTATTATATCCATTCTCTTATCATAATCAATCATATCTTTATTCATACGATTATAGATTGCTCTCTGAAGCATGGTGTAAATAGTCATCTCTCTGACATCGTCATTGGAATCACCTATCTCAAGCATAAGATTCTCAAAATAATCATCATCCAAATCATATTTTCTAATCTCCTGCTTGATTGTTGTTGAATCATTGCCGGCAGCAAAAACAAGCAGATAGCCCTTAAGCGACTCCTCGTTCTGATTCAGCTCATAAGCCTTTAGGAAATACTGCTTTGCGTCCTCTGTATCAAGGTTGTTAGCCGAAGCAATAGCCCTGTTGTGATACACATTGCCAATGAACGCCTTATCCTGTATGTCAGTCTGATTCTCTATTATATCATCATATATAGATGCAGCCTTTATGTATCTTCTGTATCCAAGATATCCGTCAGCCTTAAGTTTCTTTCTCTGGCTTGCTGTAAGCCTTCTGTACTTCTGCCATGCCTCCACATAGGTCTTAATCTCCTCAGGCTCATAATAATCGCCCTCGTTAAGTATCTCAACCAACAAATCCTGTGCAAAAGGTGTCTTGTTCGATAGTGTGACAAGCTTAGCTGCAAGCTCTGGCATATCAAGCTCATCTCTTATCCAGTCAAACAGCTTATCAGAAAGTGCTGATTTGCTGATTAAGACAGTATTGTTA
>CAVELH010000146.1:0-3613 GCA_963616385.1 bacterium
AGTATGCGTAAGAAATTTGAACTCCCTGATAAGGAAAATACTAATGCTTCGCGTATATTGATACTGAAGTTAGAGGGAAATGCCAAGATTGGAATATTAGTAGATGAGGTAAGAGAGGTAGTAACACTTACTGATGACGATATAGAGAAGATTACATCGGACACTTCAGATACAAGGGCGTATCTGACAGGAGTAGGTAAGTATAATGACACTCTTGTTTCCCTCCTTAATATATCAGTTTTAATATCTGATATTGAGAATGAGTAAGGAGTCTGCCTATGGATGAAAAGCAGGATAAGCTGTCAGAACAGGTAAAAAATGCACTTACAGAGCTTGGTAATATTGGTGCGGGTAATGCTGCGACATCATTATCTGTGCTTTTATCCTCAAAGCTTACTATGACACCCCCACAGGTAAAGTTATATGATTTCAATGATTTAGAGAATATACTTGGTGGACCTGATGCAACGGTTGTAGGTGTACTTAGCAGTGTAGAGGGTGAATTAAAGGCCATATTGCTTTTTGTTGTTGGGGTTGAAGATGCAAAGCATTTGGTTAAGGCACTTATGGGACAGGATGTTGAATGGCATTCTGAGATAGGGCTTTCTGCCGTAAATGAGATTGCGAATATTATTATTGGCTCATATGTATCTTCGCTTGAGACTTTATCGGGATTAAAGATAAGGTATGCATTGCCACAGATATGCATTGATATGGCTGGTGCAATACTTAGTGTTCCGTGTATAGAATTTGGTAAGGTTGGCGATAAGGCTTTGCTTATCAATTCACAGTTTATGGCAGGTGAACAGGCGATAAATGGCTATATCATGATGGTGTCAGAGTTACATTCTTATGATGAATTGTTAAAACGTCTGGGAATCGGAGGTAACGATGAGTGAAACTATCAGAGTAGGCATAGCTGATATGAATATATGCACAGCTCCTGATAAGATAACCACTATTGGACTGGGTTCATGTATAGGAGTTGTTTTGTATGATTCCGCAGCTAAGGTAGCCGGTCTGGTTCATATTATGTTGCCAGACAGCACCAAAATAAAAAATAACCAGAACAAAATGAAATTTGCCGACTCAGGAATTGCGATGTTAGTAGAGGCACTTGAGAAAAAAGGTATATCCTTAGGAAAACTGAAAGCTAAAATTGCGGGTGGGGCAAGAATGTTTAATTTTTCTTCATCTACAGACTTAGGTAGTATAGGAGATAAAAATATTGAGGCAGTTCATACGATTTTGAAGCAATACGGAATACGTATTGTTTCGGAAGATGTAGGTCTGAATTATGGAAGAACTATAGTATTTGATCCTGAGAATTCAGAGCTTACAGTGATAAAAGCAGGAAAGCAGACTAATATTATATAGCTTGCTTTGTGAGGTGTAGATTTGGATTTTAGAAACAGGTGTAAGAATGTCAGGGCTTTTATTGTGCTTCTGGCAGCTATGATAGCACTTTTACTTAATATAAGATATGACAGAGAGTTGCTGGAATCTTTGATTATATTAATAATCGTTATTGTAGTTTTCTATGTTATATCAACTATAGCGTTAATTCTTATTGAAAAGATATGTGACATGGAGAAGATAGAGAAGGTTGAGGAGCAGGAGGATGCCCAGTCAACTGACAGCACCAGCGGTGATGAGCAATAGACAATAAAGGGGTGTAACTTAAGATGGCGGTACTGGATAACAAGGAACGCTTATGGATTGAGTATAATCATTCCAAGTCCGGTGTTATACGAGAACAGATTATAATTGAATATGTCCCTTTGGTTAAGGTCGTTGCCGGAAGACTGGCTATATATCTTGGCTCCAATGTGGAGTATGATGACCTGGTAAGCTACGGAATATTTGGACTTATAGATGCTATAGACAAATATGACTATGGCAAGGGGATAAAATTTGAGACATATGCAAGCCTTAGGATAAGAGGAGCTATCCTTGACCAGATAAGAAAGATGGATTGGATTCCAAGGTCGGTTCGTCAGAAGCAGAAGGCTATAGATGCTGCTATTAAGAAGCTGGAAACTATGCATGGAAACAATTATACTGACGAGGATGTTGCAAGAGAGCTTGGAATTTCTGATGAGGAATATTGTACATGGGTGGGTCAGACAAATGTATCTAACATATCTTCGTTAGATGATTTCTTAGAGCAGGGAAATGATGTTAAATCATCTAACAATATGGCATACAAGAGAAGTGAGCCGGAGCATGTGATAGAGGAGCAGGAGTTAAAGAGAGCACTCGGTGAGGCAATGGAAGCACTTACGGAAAAGGAACAGAAGGTCGTATTGCTGTACTACTTTGAGGAATTAACCCTGAAGGAGATAAGCCATGTCATGGAGGTATCAGAGTCGAGAGTTTCGCAG
This sequence comes from bacterium, assembly GCA_963616385.1. Lineage (GTDB taxonomy): Bacteria > Bacillota > Clostridia > Lachnospirales > Lachnospiraceae > Coprococcus_C. The sequence continues at coordinate 2,385 of CAVELH010000146.1, forward strand.
CTTCACTCCAAGGCATTAAAAAAGCTTAAAGGCTTCCTAAATGACGATTTTGTACTTTTTATGGGATAGAAAGAGGATGAATAGTGAAATATAAAAACTCATTTTTCCGTATAGAAATAAAAGAAAATGGTACATATATAATTATATACCCTGCAATGGGAGATGGTGCTAAGCTCGATATAAGGGAAATACTTATGTTTCTTGATAAAAAGGGCTGCACCGGATATTCGGCTGATGATATAAAGGCTGCTTTGGACGGGCTTTTAAGTGAGCCTGTCAGAGTAAAAATAAGTGACGTATCGATGATGCCATTTGATGAGAGTGCAGTTGTTTATGTATCTAAGGATAAGATGACTGTATATATCAGATTCTATCCACCATCTTCCGGTGGAAAGCTGATGACGAAGCGTGAGATATTAGCCGAGCTTGAGCGTGATAAAATAACTTACGGTATATCAGAGAAGGTAATAGATGTCTTTGTGATGGCAAGACAATATTGTTTGAATATACCGGTTGCCCGCGGCACAAAGCCGGTTATGGCAACGGACACAATAATTAAGTATAATTTTAATACAAGACCACTGGCAAGACCGAAGGTGCTTGATGATGGAAGCGTTGACTTCCATGAGTTAAACCTGTTTTCACCTGTTCATAAGGGTGATGTACTGGCGGTTATGACACCTCACAGTGTTGGAGCACCTGGAAAAGACGTATATGGTCAGGTAGTTGCACAGAATAAGCCCAATGTAAAAAGGCTGAAATACGGACGGAATATTAAGCTGTCAGAAGATGGATGTCAGATTACAAGTGAGGTAGATGGCAATGTAACATTTACTGATGATACGGTATTTGTGGCTGACACATATAGTGTGGCGGCAGATGTGGATGCATCAACCGGTGATATTGAATATGAAGGCAATGTAATGATCCCCGGAACGGTTAAGACGGGATTTACGGTTAAAGCCAAGGGCGATATACAGGTTAATGGTGTAGTTGAGGGGGCAACCCTTATTGCAGGTGGCAACGTAGTTATTAAAAGAGGCGTTCAGGGCATGAATAAGGGGGTAATTACCGCAGGTGGTGATATATGCGCCCAGTTTATTGAAAGTGCCAATGTTAAGGTTGGCGGCAATGTAATTGCAGGTTCTATATTGCAGAGTAAGATAGTCTCTGGTGGCAAGATAGTTGTAAGTGGACGTAAGGGCTTTATCGTAGGTGGTGAGATATAC
>CAVELH010000146.1:3623-6227 GCA_963616385.1 bacterium
GAGATATACTGCGAGACCTCAGTTGAAGTCAACACAATAGGCAATAAGATGGAGACACAGACTTTAATTAAGATTGGTGTGAAGCCTGAGCTATATGAGGAGATGAAAGGTCTTATCAGTGAGGTTAAGGATATAAATAATTCTGCTGATGAGCTAAGCTCATATCTTAATGTATATAAAGATAAGCTTAAGCAGGGAGCTAAGCTTACACCAGCTAACATTAAGCAGATTAAGGAGTATAATGCAAAGTTAGCTGAGTTAAATGCGGACAGGTCTGCAAAAAACGAGAGACTTGCAACCATTAAGGCTATTTTGGATAAGGGAAGAAATGGATTTGTAAAGGTGTTAGGCAATACATATCGAGGAGTGAATATTAATATATCTAATCGATATTATGTAGTGAAGGATAAGGATGTACACAGCCTGTATAAGATTGTGGATGGAGATATAAGGCCAACCTCATTTTAAGGCTTTACTTTACACGAAAAGAGGGATGATAATATGATATCACCGATAATTGCAACACAGAATTCAGTTCCAATAGCGACAGTGCAGCACAACACAGATACACAGGCGGCTATCGCTAACCAGTCTGCGGTAAAACAGGTTCATGAGGATGAACGACAGGTGAGGGAGACTGTCATTAAGAAGGATGAGGCTGTATTTTATCAGCAGAAGCATGATGCGAAGGAAGAGGGTAAGAATAAATACACGAATTTGTATACTAACAAGAAGAAAAAAGGTGTACAGAAGGAAGAAAAAGACAAGCAGGATATTAACAGAGTTAATTTTGATATACAAATATAATGAGATACGATAGGAGAAAATTATGTCAGCAGTAGTTATTGTACTAATTATTTTAGGCCTTATATTTATATTTGCCAGCTTTGCATTTTCGACTAAGCTGGATAAGGACGGAGAAGGTGAAGAGGGCGAGGTTTCAATCAAGCTCCCTAAGAAGCTTACTGATGAGCAGAAGGAGAAGATTGACAAGCTGATAAATGATTATATGGATGAGCATGTAAATGATAAGATGTCAGACATAGAGGGTAAGCTTTCTGAGATTGTCAACCAGAAAACACTTGCTCTTGGCGATTATGCAGTTACAGTTAATGAGGAGATAGAGCGCAATCACAATGAGGTTATGTTCTTATACAGTATGCTGTCCGACAAGCAGAAGGAAATAATGACAACTGCAACTATGGTTGATGATTATCGCAAGGATATAGAGGCTTATGTTCAGGCTAATCATATTCCGGTTGAGCATGTCGAGGCTCAGGAGGATGAGCAGTTAGAAGAGGCGATTAAGGAAATTGATGAGAATATTGCAGAAGAGGAGCAGGCTGAGGAAGTCAAAGAGGTTGACAGCAGCAGAGATGTAATTCTTGAGATGCATAAATCCGGACTTAGTATACTTGAGATTGCCAAGCATCTTGGACTTGGTGTTGGAGAGGTAAAGCTTGTAGTAGACTTATATCAGGGAGAATCAAAATCATGAAATTAAAATACTTTTTAAGAGGACTTGGCATAGGTATAATATTTGGTGCAATTATAATGTTGGCTGCATATCTCACATCAGGCAGATATAAGCTTACTGACGAGGAGATTATAAGCAGGGCAAAGAACCTTGGAATGGTGTATGAGAGTGATATTGCAACCTCAGGTGATGCTGATAATGAAAAAAGCACAACTGAGGAGGTGACTACGGAGGCTCCTACAACAGAAACTCCTACAACGGAGAACACCACAGAGGCTACAACAGAGAAGGTAACAGAGGCTACAACAAGGGCAACAACAGAGAGTGCAAAAACTACAGAGGATAAAAAGGACGCTGAATACCAGACAGCGGAGATAACTGTAGTTGGAGGAATGGGTTCACAGCAGGTTGCACAGTTGCTTGAGGATGCAGGGATGATAGAAAGTGCATCTGATTTTGACAGTTATCTTAACAGAAATGGTTATTCAACCAGAATAGAGATAGGAACATTTGAGATTAACAGCAACATGACATACGAGGAGATGGCAACTGTACTCTGTACAAAGCAGTAAATATGAAGCTGTAGATATAAAATTGTAAATATAAAACTGTAGATACAAAACAGTATATAATAGACATTGTACAAGAAATGTTTTTATTTAAGAAAAAAGTGCTTGATTGCACTTTTTTTTTATGTTATAATCGACTTCGTGTGAAAAAACATGTGGGTGGATCGGCAAAATGGTGCCATAGACGCGATGGTTTTTGCCAGATAGTACGATAAATATTTATGTTGTATTATATGAAGCCCTCAGAAGAGAAAAACCAGGAGGTATATTATGAGCGTTATTTCAATGAAGCAGTTACTCGAGGCAGGTGTTCACTTTGGACATCAGACAAGAAGATGGAATCCTAAGATGGCTGAGTATATTTATACTGAGCGTAACGGAATCTACATCATCGACCTTCAGAAGTCAGTAGGTAAGGTTGACGAGGCTTACAAGGCAGTTCTTGACTGTGTTGCACAGGGCGGAAAGATTCTTTTTGTAGGTACTAAGAAGCAGGCTCAGGATTCAATCAAGTCAGAGGCTGAGAGATGTGGTATGTATTATGTTAACCAGAGATGG
>CAVELH010000147.1:0-6017 GCA_963616385.1 bacterium
GAATTATCAGAAAAACGCAGAATAGACTATGAGTTGTCTGATTTTAATAAAAAGCTCAAAAAAATGAAAAAAATGCTTGATTTTTGAAAATTACTGGGTTATAATCATTCTTGCGTTGTGAGTGATGCAAATAAATTAAATATGCGCTTCTAGCTCATTTGGTAGAGCACCTGACTCTTAATCAGGGTGTGCGGGGTTCGAGCCCCCGGCGGCCCACTCGTAAAAGCATCGGTTTTGCAGACGTATCAGCTGCGGGGTCGGTGTTTTTTTGATACCATTTATCTGATGCATTTGGAGGCATTTATGAATTATGAGGAGATAATTCTTACAGAGAATACAGATGAATTATATGATAGCTGGACAGAGTATAGAAATAATGTCACAGACTATATAATAGAAAGTATAGAGCATGACTATATTATGAAGCGTTTGCGCAAGGAGGAGAAACTGCGCCTTTACGAGACATATAATATAGATAACATGGTTGATGAAAATGCTAAGCCTGTTCTTGCAATTATCGGGGCAGGTGGCTGTAATGACATAGATATAGTTAAGCTTTCAAAATATTTTCATCTTGTTTTGGTTGATAATGATGTAGAGAAGATAAGGTGTGCAAGACAGCGTTTTGGTTTAAGTGAGATTTCATGTACCTGCACTGATATGTATTTCTGGGAAGTCAGTAATGATGATTATCTCATGTATGAGGCACTGCTTAAGGATAAAGCACCCTTTGAGGAGATAGAGGCATTTATAAATGAGCTGGCACTTGGCAATCATGTTATTGATTATAGCAGCCTGCCTAAATTTGATTATAGTGTTGTGGTTGGAGTTGCAAGTCAGTTAAGTGTAAGATTTGCGGTGTTGGCACATATGTATGGACGGTATGACGAGCTATATCCGGTTATACAGAGCATGAATAAGCTTGCGGTGGATTATATGATGAGAGCTATCTGTAAAATGACAAGACATCAGATAATAGTAGGATATGAATTAAATGAGATGAGCGGATATAAGACATATCAGCTTGATAACATTTGCAGGCTGATTAATGATGAGAATGAGTATAAGCTGCCTCTCGGAAATGAAATTACGGTAGCCGGAAGTGACGATATGGAGCATTGGATAGATGCACATATAGAGGAGGGGGATATAAGAGTGCTGCTTCACAGGGCTCTTGTATGGAATTTTTCATCTGATAAAAAATACCTAATGCTCCTTCTGACTTTCAATAATATCGAAAATATGAAAAAAACTTAATATATCAAAGAAAAATATATCATCTCAAACCATTCTTGTAAAAGAATGATTAATATGCTATCATAATCGGGATTTAAAGGTTAATTAATATAAGTATTATATAATGTTTAAGAGGTGTTTATGAAGCTATATGTGACACGACATGGACAGACACAATATAATATAGAGACCAGAATATGCGGCAGGTCGAATGTTAGGCTGACTGATAAGGGAATTGAGCAGGCGAAAGTACTTGCAGACAGCATGAAGGGAAAACAGGTGGATATTATACTGTCATCTCCTCTGGTTCGTGCAAAGACAACTGCGGATATAGTTGCGGAGGTTCTTGCTGTTCCTGTAGAGGTTGATGAGAGATTAGCGGAACGCGATTATGGAGCAATAGACGGAACATATGAGGGTACGCCTGGATTTATGGAGGACTGGGTGCAGTTTGGCTATATATATCCTGAGGGTGAGTCATGGCTTAAGGTCGTTCAGAGAGTTTATAACTTCTTAGATGACATAAAGGAGAAGTACAAGGATAAATCGGTTTTGGTTATCAGTCATGGTGGCGTATGCCGGGTTATCAACTCTAATTTTAACAGTCTGTCAAATGACAAATTCTTTGAATTTAATCTTGCAAATTGTAAAGTTCTGGAATATGAGCTTTAATTGTATAGTTGTTGTAATATTAAAATGGATATAGCATAAACATCTTGAATAACAGGGGTGTTTATGCTATATTTTTCTTATGCACAGCTTTATGAGAGCGTGAGAGAATATTTTGTAAATATATGAGTAGGAGGATTTTTTATGAATTGTTCAGTATGTGGAACCATGATTCCAGTTGGACAGAATACATGTCCAAATTGTGGTAATCCGGTTCAGCAGGCGGGTGGATATCAGCAGCCAGTACAGCCAATGGGAGGTTATCAGCAGCCGGTACAGCCAATGGGAGGCTACCAGCAGCCACAGCAGCAGATGGGTGGCTACCAGCAGCCAATGGGCGGATATCAGCAGCCACAGCAGCAGATGGGTGGATATCAGCAGCCACAGCAACAGATGGGTGGATATCAGCAGCCAATGGGCGGATATCAGCAGCCAATGGGCGGTTACCAGCAGCCAATGGGTGGATATCAGCAGCCAATGGGCGGTTACCAGCAGCCAATGGGCGGTTACAGACAGCCAATGGGTGGAGGCTTTAATGCTTTCCTTGCAACACTTAAGACAGATGTTATGATGATTATACGTCTTGTAGGCGCATTGTTCCTGTTTATAGCACCATTCTTTAGCTGGTTTGCACTTAAGATTAAGTATGATGGAGATTCAGAGAAAGAAACAGCTAACATGTTCAAGCTTGCAGGTGATGGAGATATAGGTGTATATGCATTCTTTGCAATCATGTTATTTGTTCTTGCCATTGTTCTTGTGGTATGGGAGATAGCAGACTACATACCAGCACTTGCTAATATCAAGTACAAGATGCAGATGGTTCCTTATGTAGACCTTATTATTGTTGCAGTTGCTTTGCTTTTCGTTATTCTTGCAGCAACAAATGGCATGAAGGGTAATATGAAGGATTTTAAGGATTCCCTTGATTTGTATAAGGATTGGTATGATGCTAAGGGTTATTGTAACCACGGTGTTGGACCTATCATAGGCTTCGTTGGAGTTGCATGTGCAGCAGTACCTAGAATTCTTGCTGTGCTTAACATCAATGTAGGCAACAAAAGATATATGTAAACATTTTCATTAAAGTATGATATTATAAGGTGGAGTGATGTATGTCACTTCACCTTTTTAATATCAGGGGGATATAGCTATGGAATGTAAGATATGTGGTAAAGAGATAGCTGATGGCAAGGAATATTGTGATGAGTGCGCCGCTCTTGTACCGGATGAGGAAGTAATTCATATAACTAAAGAAGATATAAAGAAGCTTAACAAAAAAGAACCACGTCTTAAGGCTGATGGACCATTTATTAATGTTGAGGGTTACGCTAAGTCGCTGGTAACTAATTATGCTAATATTCTGGCGGTAATAGGTGCTGTGCTTATGTACCTCTCACCATATTTTAGCTGGCTTAAGATAAAAACGGATGATAGGACAATAAAAGGAAGTATGTTTGATATTGCAGGAAAATACATAAATGATGTGATTGCTCTAAAACAGCCTGTTCTTGTTGTCTGTGGAATATTATTTATAATATCAGGAATTCTGATGCTTATTTTTTCTGCAAGGGAGAATATAAAACTGCTCAGACCATATGCAGATAATTATATACTTAGACTTATCCCTGTAGCATTTGCGGCTATAGCATTTATTATGGTTATAACAAATGGTGCTTATAAAAATGTACTTAAGAACAGCCATGTTGAAGGTGGAGCTGGCAAGACTATGTGCGTTATAGGTGTTATAGTATATATCTTGTCGATAGTTATGGATAAGGCAAATGCGAAGAGCGAACAGTAGGCTGGAGGACGAGATGGACAATTGGAATCAGAATAATAATTATCAAAATGACGGTGCATATTCAAATAACATTTATCAGAATAATGGATATCAAAATAGTGCTTATAATTACTCATATAACCAGACATACAACCAAACCTATAACCCAACATACAACCAGACATACCAGCCTGTTTCTGGCGGAAATGGAGGTTTCATAAAAAGGATAATTAATCCAAGTGCAATAATGGGTATAATATCATCAGTTCTTCTGTTGATTAGCCTGTTAATTCCTATAATTGATTTTTCGGTGTTTGAGGAGAACGTGGATATTCAGTATAATCTGATTAAGGTATGCAAGAATGTAGGACTTATATCAGCACCTTGGACGGGAGTGCCATACGGGATAATAATAGGAATAATTGCGATGTTCATATTATCATTTGTGAAAATACCGGCACTAAAGCTTATACCATGCTTTGTAGTTATTGCTATGGTGACTATAATGCTTGTTGACCTTGGAAACGTAATTGAGTGGGTTAAGGCAGTGCTTGATAAGTATTACAGTGAAGGCGGAGTAGTCGTCAATGTGTCAAAGGTGTTCAGCGGAATAATGGCTGGAGCGTATACCTTGGCAGCAGGCTTGATAGTGGGAATAATAAGTTGCTTTGTAAAAGCCCAATAAATATATGCAATAAAAAAGCCGAGCCGTTATATTACGGCTCGGCTTTTTTATTGGCTGTAAATTACTTTGAGAATGTCATCTCTACACCACTGATTTCAAGAGTGAAGGATGAACCATCAAAGTCACCAGTTGCCTCAGTTCCATCGCTGTCTGTGATAGTAACAGAATCACTTGTGAACTTAATCTTAGACTTGCCATATGCATCAAGTCCTAATGACTCGCCACCAACGAACTCACACTTACCAAATGAAACCTTAAGACCGATATCATCCATACCAAGGTCTGAAGCTGTCATTGTCATGCCACCATATGACATAGACTCAAGCATATAAGTTCCATTGTACCTTGCACCTAATACAAAGAATACTAAAACGAAAGCGATTGCTAAAGCTGCAACAACTCCGATTACTATTCCGACAACAGGTGTCTTTTTCTTAGGTGCTGCATCATAAGTAGGTGCTGCGTTGAAAAGCTGGTTATTTACAGAAGCTCCTGCCGGACCAGCTATAGGTTGCTGACAGATAGAGCAAAATTGAGCTCCTTCTGGTAAATCTGCACCACAATTTGGACAATTCATGAAATTGTACCCTCTCTTTCTCATAAAAATCTTACAGAAAAGCCCCCCTAATTAATACACAAATAAAAAAGCAGGCTCGCAGTTTTAGTCCTGTAAGTCTGCTTACATAATATCATATAATATAGAAATATGAAATAAAAGTTTTGTAAAATATTGATAATTATTTTAATTAATTATTTAACGTTAAGTGCTTAATTATTGATTCCGTCTATCTCTTCCTTGCATTTCTTACCATCTGCCAAAAGTTGTTTCAGGGTTGCTGCATCATCATTTACAAGTGCATCTCTGTATTCTGTAACGGCATTTATGAAGTAATCAAGCTCAGTTATAAGATGCTCCTTGTTCTCCAGAAAAAGCTCAGTCCACATTGTTTCGTTTAGCCATGCAACTCTTGTCAAATCCTTGTAGCTTCCGGCTGAAAATCCGTCATGGTTCTTGGCTGTAGGGCTCTTCACATATGCGTTAGATACCACATGAGCCATTTGAGATGTAAATGCTATCATTGCATCATGTCTGTCAGCGTCACAGATAGTGAATTTGCCAAAATGAATAGGTGACAGAAGCTTCTTGGCACGCTCGATAGCTTGGGTGTCGCCAAGGCTTTCAGGAACTAAGACCATGGAAGCGCCATTATACATGGTTTTGGTGCTATAATCAAAGCCTGAAAAATGTCTGCCTGCCATAGGGTGACCGCCTACGAAGGTGAAACCATATTCATGTGCAATCTTGTAGCAGTTGTCACACACATACTGCTTAATACCGCAGCAATCAATAACCATAGTGCGTGAATTAATATATGGTGCCATCTCTGATATATATTCAACAGATGCCTTAGGATAGAGTGCTACCAGAATCAAATCACACTGTCCGATATTCTCCTTAGTAAGCTTGCCGTCGATATTCTTGCCGTCATAAGCGGATTTCATAACGTCCTCATTTATATCATAGCCTAAAACCTTGTGCTCATCGTTGTCACTGTAAGCCTTCGCAAATGAGCCGCCTATCAGTCCGAGACCAACTATTCCAACTGTCATATATAAACCTCTTTTCTAAATGTTATCTTATTG
>CAVELH010000148.1:0-5944 GCA_963616385.1 bacterium
GACTCATTCAGTCCAAACATCTTATACATATCCATGCCATTCATTTTGCTTGCACGCTCTGGTGTCTGATAGTAATTCACCGTTCGGAACAATATATATTCTATTGGCACAGTTATAGGAAAAGTCCATTCATAGTCAAGAACTATCCACTTCTCACCATTTTCAAGTAAATTAGCAAATATCATATCTATATTACTATAGCTCATAGAAAATGATTCTTGGGATGAATATGATTCTTCACCAAATATCATATAATACTCATCACATGGTGTAAAATGCTCAGTTGCAAGCTTCCTCATTTCGATTCCGTACATGGTTACAAGGTTCTCAAATTTATCATATTTTTTCATTGATAAATATGTATCAAGCATATCCTCAAGTGTTCTTCCCTGAACATACTCAAGCTCAAGCACACCATCACTATAGCTCGCCTTGTTTGCTTCAAATATAGAGCCTGTATAAATAAGTTTTAATTGTCTTGCCATTTCAGACATGGTTTTAAGGTGAGTTTTCCCCTCATCGGTCATACCCACCTTTCTGACATATCTTTTATTGTTTTCATCCTGTAATATATCTGTACGGATTTTAAATTTTATATTTCTATCATTTGAATATTTTGAGAATACTACTTTTTTCATCCTTTTATACCTCACATCCGGCTATAACTAAAAAAGAGTTAGAAAAAATATCAAACATGCCATCTGAAATCAGATTGTCAAACACCCTTGTCTCATCAAAAACAATCATCCGCTCATTATCAAAATTCCTAAAATTATTGCACAATGCCCCCTTTGAAGGGAGATAGCTGTCCGAATATATATTTAACGGCAGCTTATAATCCGGATACGGATAATAAAATTCTATATCTGTAATATTGCATTTTTTAAACAGCTCTTTTAAACCATTTTTTGAAAACGTCCTTACAGTATTCACACCTACATATCCTTCTAGCCCTGAATAATATGTTCCCAAATGATCTTCCTTGCATCCAGCCCAATATTTCAGACCATATTTATTCTCTATGGCTGTGATTATTTTCCCATTAGGTTTAAGATGCTTTTTTATTATGTTCAAGAACTCCTCATATGGGTTCTCAGAATCTATATAACTTGCAGCATACTCAAGCACACCTATAAGCGTAATGTAATCATACTCTTCTGTGATATACTGCTCAACCTCCTGAAAATTACCAACAATTATGTTAATATTATCATATTCCCTGTTTCTTTCTGCATTAACAAGGCTTCTGGCTCTGGATAACTCAATGCAATCTACTCGACCAGCCTTTCTTGCTAAAGTTCCAGTTATAGCACCACAGCCGGCACCTATCTCCAGAACCTTATGATTCTTAGAAATCGGCAGCCAGTCAACTATATTTCCTCGTATATCGGACAAATGATATAGTATAGGCCAGCTATTTTTCTCTTCTATTATGTGATTATATTCAGAATGGGGATGATTTTTAACAATATCGAGAAGCTCCTCCTCTGAGCCATCAACATACATATCCCTTCCGCTGTAATAGCTGTAATCAATTTTTACCTTTCCAATATACTCTATATTATTCTCCACGTTCTTTCTCCCTGTACTATCTCAATACTTTAACAGTTGAATTCATATCATAAAATCCTACCGTATTCTTGTCAGATATTACATTGATATTACATACATCATATAATCTGTTATATACCAGGAAATCATTGTCATGATATCCAACACAACCAAAGGATAATAAATAATTTCTCCCCTGCAAATTCATATTCTGAGAAAACTCGATTACCTTCTCCTCGCCAGCCTTTACAAGTCCAAAATTAACCTGCTCATACATAGTATTAGTACCTGTAACTTCTGTTCCCTGAAGGTCCTTTATAGTAAATGCAAATATAGGCTCATCTATATCCTTGTGGAATTTAACCTTCATCCTTATCCTGAAATCAGTATTCTTCTGAATATTGTTAGTAATTCTGTTCTTGTCATCTATTATTGCAAAATCTATTATCTCTGCCTGTTTGTCTCCATAATCCAAAACATTAGGGTTGAGCATCAGAGTGTCCTTCCATCTGCCCTCATCATCCATGTTGTCATCTTCCGAAACTGTAGGCTGCTCATCAGTAAGCTCTCTATTCTCCGCCTGACTAACCAATACCTGCTTATACAAGTCTATAATTTCCCTAGGTTCGCCCTCTGCCATCTTCCTGCCTTTGTTTAGCAGCACGGCTCTGTCACAGTATTTTGCAATACTTCCCAGATCATGACTTACAAAAAGTATAGTCTTTCCCGCATTTTTAAATTCATCAAACTTATGATAGCATTTTGCCTGAAAGAATACATCTCCGACAGACAACGCCTCATCTACAATAAGTATCTCCGGATCAATATTAATAGCAACCGCAAATGCTAATCTTACAAACATACCACTGGAATATGTTTTTACAGGCTGATTCACAAAATCTCCAATATCTGCAAAGTCTAATATCATCTGGAGTTTATCATCAACCTCTTCCTTGGAATATCCCATCATTGTTCCGTTTAGGTATATATTTTCAATGCCTGTATACTCCATGTTAAATCCGGCACCAAGCTCAAGAAGAGCAGATATTCTTCCTGAAACATCAACCTTACCACCAGTAGGATTAAGAACTCCTGTGATTATCTTCAGGATTGTTGATTTACCAGAGCCATTAGTACCTATAATACCAACTGTCTCTCCTTTTTTCACCTCGAAGCTTACATCTGACAGGGCATAATGTTCCCTGTACTTTTTCTCTTTGGTAAGCCCAAGCGCCTCCTTGAATCTATCTGATGGTTTGTCATATAGCTTATATAATTTACTTACATTATCAACCTTTATAGCTATATCGCTCATTTTTTATCTCCTAAGCAATCTATTATGCATTTCTGTCATTTTTCATAATCTGCTCAATCTTAGCAGAATCACCCCATATTGCCGGTGAATCATAAGGTCTGTCCGGGAATGCTCCATATTTTAATGTAATGTCATATCCGTTTTCTTTTATAAATCCTTCAACCTTATCGGCAAGTGATACCGGTTTTCCTGAGCAGCAGTTTATAACACCGGATACCCCCCTCTGTGAAGCAACCGCAGCAATCTGTTTTGCAAGCTCCTGAACGCTTATGAAATCATACTTGTTTTTACCTGATGTAAATGGAAACTCCTTTTTTCCTTCCTTAGCAGCCGCAACTATCTTAGAGAATATAGAATTATTCTTCAAATCGTCGCCAATTATATAATATCCTCTAATCCATTGACAACATATACCCTTATCCTCTGCAAGCATTAGGGTCAACTGTCTGAGTGCATTCTTGGCAACTGCATATAAAGATCTTGGGTTGCATGGTGTATTCTCGTCTACAGCACCTTCATGATACCCAACCTCATGCATACTTCCCATGACAACTATCTGCTTTAAACCACCATCTACCATATTCTTGATGAATCGATAATGATTAGGGAAATCATCTATATGGCTCATATCATTGTGAACAAATCCATTTCTCCATGCCAAATGTACACAGACATCAGGACTTCCAAGCTTAGTAAATACGTCCTGTACATCACTAAAGATTTCCACATCTGTTCTTATTGCTCTTTCATCAACATCATCATACCTTATATCAGAAACATATACCTCATGTCCTTTATTGAGCAATTCTTTAACGACGTATCTTCCTATATAACCGTTAGCACCTGTCACTAATACTCTCATAATAATTATCCTTTCCATAATTGTTAGTCTATAACACATCTGCAAAATGAATTTGTAATTTCTTAAATACTTTTCTGCCAACTATATATAATATAATCACAACTGTCCAAAAGCATACAGTCCATGCAGGTCTATCCCAAAACCATACTTTATCCAGCAAGGAATCCCTGAATCCGTTGACAACATAATAAACTGGATTAATCTTCATAACAGTATCTAACTTAGGTGATATTCTGCTTGCATCCCACATAATAGGTGTTGCCCATATACCTACCTGAAGTATTATTGTAATTATCTGATTCAAATCCTTAAAAAATACCACTATGGAGCTTGTCAAATATATAAGTGCCATAAGGAATATAAACATACATATTATATAGTACAGTATCTGAATCGTGTATAAATCAGGATAATATCCATAACACGCATGAAGTACAATTATCAGTGCCACAAAGAACAGATGTACAAACATGGCAGATATCAGCTTAACTATAGGAAGTATGTCTATCTTAAATACAACTTTTTTTACCAGATAACTATATTCGGTAAGTGCATTTGTTCCCGAACCAAGTGCCTCTGAGAAAAAGAACCACGGAACTAAGCCGCACATCAGCCAAAGCACAAATGGGTAGGACATTGATTCGCCAGACCTAAGCCCAACTCCAAGTGCAAACCAATACACCAATATCATTATTACCGGTTGAACAAAAGCCCAAATAATACCAAAATACGAACCGGCATATTTGGTCTTAAAGTCGTTCTTAGCCAGATTAAATATCAGTTTCTTATCTCTTACTACGTTTATGCCCGAATCAATAACTATATCTATATTAAGAACAAGTATAAGCATTACTATGTCAATCAGTGCACATAATATTATTCTTAACACTAAATTCTTATGATTAATGGTCTGTTGCAGGCTCTCAATCAAACCACTATTATCTACCTCAAAGACTATATATGGATCATCCTCATGTGTATCTATATACAAGCCATCTTCTTTTTGCTCCATAGATATAATGGAGTGCTGATCTACACATTGATATATCTGTTCCAAATCTACATCATTAGTTTTGCCGGCAGCATTTACGCTAACGCTGTCTATAAATATCTTCTCCGGCCAATTTCCAAAATCAAGTCTTGCATATTTTGCACCAGCTTTTATCTTAAATGTCATATTCTGATGAACATCTGTCTCCTGTACCGATGACTTGTTGCTATATTTCTCATCAAACTCGTCATTATCGCTGTAAAACAATTGATATTCATCCAATGTATCAGTCTTGAATCCAATACTTAAATCTATTTCACTATTATTCGCATCTGTAGCTTTAATGAAGCAAATTACAAATATATTTAACACTGCGGCAATCAGAACCAATAAACATATAAGCAGCTTTTTCTTCTTAGTCATATAAAGTTCTCCTACAATCGATATATAATCACTTTATTGTATCACATTGATATTAGAACTGCAAGAAATACAAAATAAGACTGACGTCTCATGAATTTATCATAAAACGTCAGTCATTTTTAATGTGTCATTTAATTATTATGTATTTATAAATGTATATTAGGTTTATGTCTTCCTAGTATGCATTCACAAATGGATAACATTCCTGATCTATAAGGTTACCATCCTTATCATATACGCGGAACAATGTCCAATAATAACCATACTGCGGCTGCCATACAGCCCAGAATGATGTCTCAGGTACTTTACATCTTCCTGTTGTCCATACCCAGGCATCCTTTCCCTCTGCAAGCAATGTACAATCCAATACCAAAAGCTCATATGTATATTCCTGATTAGGATTATCATATGACTCTATTCCTATCAGATATCCTCCGCCTTCTCCCGTGTATGGCATCTGGCATTTTCCTTTAATCTGCGCATGATGAGGTATACCTACTGAAGCCTGTGACTGGCTTTCCTCGTTACCCACAACTCTAACCTGTCCAACAATCACATAATCTCCTGTTCTTCCAGGTTCCCATGTAAGCCACTCATTATTCTTTGTCCAGCCCTGTATCTCTGTCCATGAATTTGAATCAACGGATGTATCACATACAAGCCAGCGATATTCCAAATCAGCTGTCTTTGATGGTTCAGCTACAAGACCAACAACGATTGTATCCTTTGTATGGCTTAGCACATATACACCACTTGCCGTAACCGTAGCATCAGTTGTAGGTGCTGGTGTTGGTTCTGGTGT
>CAVELH010000149.1:0-5938 GCA_963616385.1 bacterium
CAGATCTGTTAAAAGGTAAGCAGGGACGTTTCAGACAGAACCTTCTTGGTAAGCGCGTTGACTACTCTGGACGTTCAGTTATCGTTGTCGGACCAGAACTTAAGATTTACCAGTGTGGTCTTCCTAAGGAAATGGCTATCGAGCTGTTCAAGCCATTTGTTATGAGAGAATTAGTAAGACGTGGTCTTGCTGAGAACATAAAGAAAGCTAAGAAGAGCGTAGAACATCTTGAAACAGAAGTATGGGATGTACTTGAAGATGTTATCAAAGAGCATCCGGTTATGCTTAACCGTGCTCCTACACTTCACAGACTTGGTATACAGGCATTTGAGCCTATCCTTGTAGAAGGTAAGGCAATTAAGCTTCATCCATTGGTATGTACAGCGTTCAATGCCGACTTCGATGGTGATCAGATGGCTGTACACCTTCCTTTGTCAGTTGAGGCACAGGCTGAGTGTAGATTCCTTCTTCTCTCACCTAACAACCTGCTTAAGCCATCAGATGGTGGCCCTGTAGCAGTTCCTTCACAGGATATGGTACTTGGTATCTATTATCTTACTATGGAGAGATATGCTGAGTTATCAGACGAAGAGAAGGAAAAGGCGACTATAGTTAAGGAGTATATGTCTGAGGATGAGAGTGAGAACCTCCATCAGGTATCAGAGGACTGCTATGCAGGAAAGCTCGATGCATCAGATGTAATTAAGGTAAAGGTTATTTCCAAGTTATCTAAGGATGGCAAGGAAGTATTCCATAAGGATATAATAAGCACAGTAAGAAACTTCATGGAGCCTAGATTTAAGAGCACAAATCTTGCTATGCTTGCTTATGAGAATGGAGAGATTACTCTTCATCAGAGAATTAAGGTCAGAAGAACAGTTACAACACCTGATGGACAGACTGTAACAGGCATGGTTGACTGTACACTTGGTAGACTTATCTTCAACGAGATAATACCTCAGGACCTTGGATTCGTAGACAGAACAATTCCAGCCAATGTACTTGAGCTTGAAATCAACTTCCATGTTGGTAAGAAGGGACTTAAGCAGATTCTTGATAAGTGTATCAATACACATGGTGCAACAAAGACTGCTGAGGTTCTTGATAACATCAAGGCAATGGGTTATAAGTATTCAACAAGAGGTGCTATATCAGTTTCTATTTCAGATATGACAGTACCTGCTGCTAAGAAGGATATTCTTGAGTCAGCACAGAATACAGTTGATAAGATTAACTCTTTATATGCAAGAGGTCTTGCAACAGATGAAGAGAGATATCAGGCAGTTGTTAAGCAGTGGCAGGCAGCCGATGATAAGCTTACAAAGGCTCTGCTTGATGGTCTTGATAAATACAATAACATTTATATGATGGCTGATTCCGGAGCCCGTGGTTCTGATCAGCAGATTAAGCAGCTTGCAGGTATGCGTGGACTTATGGCAGATACATCAGGACGTACTATCGAGCTCCCAATCAAGTCAAACTTCCGTGAGGGACTTGACGTATTGGAGTACTTCATTTCAGCTCATGGTGCTCGTAAGGGACTTTCTGATACAGCTCTTCGTACTGCTGACTCTGGTTACCTTACACGTCGTCTTGTTGACGTATCACAGGATCTTATTATCAGAGAGGTTGATTGCTGTGAGGAGAGCGACGAGAAGCCAGGAATGTATGTAGAAGCATTTATGGTTGGCGATGAGGTTATTGAGAGCTTTGAGGAGCGTATAACAGGTCGTTATGCTGCTGAGAGTGTATATGATGAAGCTGGCAACATGATTGTTAAGAAGAATCATATGATTACACCTAAGAGAGCCGCTAACATCGTTAAGAACGGTGTTGATAAGGATGGAGTTCCATTCCACGAGGAAGGCTCTACAAAGGCAAGAAGAGATGCTAAGCTTAAGATTAGAACAATTCTTACTTGTAAATCACACATCGGTGTATGTGCAAAATGTTATGGAGCTAACATGGCTACAGGACAGGCTGTACAGGTAGGAGAGGCTGTTGGTATAATTGCTGCACAGTCAATTGGTGAGCCTGGTACACAGCTTACCATGCGTACATTCCATACAGGTGGTGTTGCCGGTGATGATATTACGCAGGGTCTTCCTAGAGTTGAGGAGTTGTTCGAGGCAAGAAAGCCAAAGGGACTTGCAATTATCGCTGAATTTGGCGGTGTTGTTGAGATAAGAGAAACTAAGAAGAAGCGTGAGGTTGTTATAACCAATCCTGAGACAGGAGAGGCAAAGGCATACCTTATCCCTTATGGTTCAAGAATAAGAGTTCAGGATGGACAGGTTCTTGAAGCTGGTGATGAGCTCACAGAGGGTTCTGTAAATCCACATGATATCCTTAAGATTAAGGGAATCCGTGCAGTTCAGGATTACATGCTCCGCGAGGTACAGAGAGTTTACCGTTTACAGGGTGTTGAGATTAATGATAAGCACGTTGAGGTTATCGTTCGTCAGATGCTTAAGAAGGTCAAGATTGAGGAGAGTGGAGATACAGATTATCTTCCAGGAACCTTGGTTGATGCACTTGATTTTGCAGAGATTAACGAGATGCTCATTGAGGAAGGCAAGAAGCCGGCCGAGGGAACACAGGTTATGCTTGGTATAACAAAGGCATCACTTGCTACCAACTCATTCTTATCAGCAGCATCATTCCAGGAGACAACAAAGGTTCTTACTGAGGCTGCTATAAAGGGTAAGGTTGATCCGCTTATCGGACTTAAGGAAAATGTTCTTATTGGTAAGCTTATCCCTGCTGGTACAGGTATGAAGCGTTATCGTTCAGTTAAGCTTGATACTGGAGATGGAAACATTGAAATCTCTGATGAGGTAGAGGATGCAATCAACGAGGCTGAGGTTGATGATATAGCAGACGTTCAGGTAACTGATGATATGGCTGCTGTAGCAGATGACGTAGCTGAGACTGATGAGCAGGCTTCTGACGAGGAATAATAGAATTTTAAGTATTTTATAAAAAAGCTGTGGCAATTATTGATATTAAACAATATTTGCCACGGCTTTAAATTTTAATATCAGTATTTGTTTTTTCACTAAAATATAATAAAATTTTCCAGCAGTGTTGACATATCGGAAAAAAGATAATATAATAGCAAAGCATGCGTTTAAGGCGTGTATATAGTGTCAATAATGGAAATGTGATGCATTTCCCTGACACAAAAAAATTTGAATTGGAGGTGAAAACATGCCAACTTTTAACCAGTTAGTTAGAAAGGGAAGACAGACTGTAGAGAAGAAGTCTACTGCACCAGCTCTTTTAAGAAGCTACAATTCTCTTAAGAAGAAGCCTACTGACACTGCATCACCACAGAAGAGAGGTGTTTGTACAGCAGTTAAGACAGCTACTCCTAAGAAGCCTAACTCAGCTCTTAGAAAAATCGCCAGAGTTCGTTTATCGAATGGTATTGAGGTAACAAGTTATATTCCTGGTGAAGGTCACAACCTTCAGGAGCATAGTGTTGTTCTTATCCGTGGTGGTAGAGTAAAAGACTTACCTGGTACAAGATACCATATCATCAGAGGTACTCTTGATACAGCAGGTGTTGCTAAGAGACGTCAGGCACGTTCTAAGTATGGTGCTAAGAGACCTAAGGATGCAAAATAAGCATTAAGTCGGGTTTAAGCATGTTAAACAGTTAGTTTTCAAAGAAAAACTAAATAGTGCGAAAGTAGGTTATGTTTTCTATTATTCATAGATAAAATATAAGCAATTTCCGCACGAACACATTTCCACAATACTCATGCACAGCGGGTAACGGTGTTGTGCCTATTGAGGGGAGTGTGAGTACCGTTGAATTAATTGGGACATTCGTGTCCAAAAAATAATTAAGGAGGGAAGAACCGTGCCACGTAAAGGACATATCGCAAAGAGAGACGTATTAGCGGATCCAATTTACAATAATAAGGTGGTTACCAAGCTTATCAACAACATCATGCTTGATGGTAAGAAGGGTGTAGCACAGAAGATCGTATACGGCGCTTTTGATCGTATCGCAAACGAGACTGGTAAGGAAGCTTTAGAGGTTTTCGAGGAGGCTATGAACAACATTATGCCATCACTCGAGGTTAAGGCTAGACGTATCGGTGGTGCTACTTATCAGGTACCTATCGAGGTTAGACCAGACAGAAGACAGGCTTTAGCTCTTCGTTGGTTGACAACTTACTCACGTGCAAGAAGTGAGAAGACTATGGAAGAAAGACTTGCAAAAGAGCTTATTGATGCATCTAACAATACTGGAGCATCAGTTAAGAGAAAAGAAGATATGCACAAGATGGCAGAGGCCAACAAGGCATTTGCTCATTACAGATTCTAGCATATCTGTATACACAGATTATAAAAATAGGAGGAAAAAACCTTGGCTGGAAGAGAATATCCACTTGAGAGAACAAGAAACATCGGTATCATGGCTCATATTGATGCTGGTAAGACTACTCTTACTGAGAGAATTCTTTACTATACTGGTGTTAATTATAAGATCGGTGATACACACGAAGGTACTGCTACCATGGACTGGATGGAACAGGAGCAGGAGAGAGGTATCACAATCACTTCAGCAGCAACTACTTGCCACTGGACATTAGAGGATCATCACAAACCAAAGGCTGGTGCTTTAGAGCATCGTATCAATATCATTGATACTCCAGGACACGTTGACTTTACTGTAGAAGTAGAGCGTTCACTTCGTGTACTTGACGGAGCTGTCGGTGTATTTGATGCAAAGGCTGGTGTTGAGCCACAGTCAGAGAATGTATGGCGTCAGGCTGACACATATAATGTACCTCGTATGGCATTCATCAATAAGATGGATAAAATGGGTGCAGATTTCTTCTACTCAGTACAGACAATTATTGATCGTTTGGGCAAGAATGCAATTCCTGTTCAGATTCCTATTGGTAAGGAGTCAGATTTCATTGGATTGGTTGACTTGTTTGAGATGGAAGCATACTACTACAGAGATGATAAGGGTGAAGATATTGAGATTACAGCTATTCCTGATGATTTGAAGGATGAGGCTGAAATCTGGCATGAGAACCTTGTTGAGAAAATCTGTGAGTTAGATGATGATTTAATGATGCAGTATCTTGAGGGTGAGACACCTTCAGTTGATGACTTAAAGGCTGCACTTCGTAAGGGAACAATTGCTTGTGAGGCTGTTCCTGTATTCTGTGGTTCTGCTTATAAGAACAAGGGTGTTCAGAAGATGCTTGATGGTGTTGTTGAGTATATGCCAGCACCAACAGATATTCCTGATATCACTGGTGTAGATCCAGATGGTAATGAGGTAGTTCGTCATTCATCAGATGAGGAGCCATTCTCAGCACTTGCATTCAAGATTATGACAGATCCATTCGTTGGTAAGTTAGCATTCTTTAGAGTTTATTCAGGTACTTTGAACTCAGGTTCATATGTACTTAATGCTACAAAGGATAAGAAGGAGCGTGTTGGACGTATCGTACAGATGCATGCTAACGCTCGTACAGAGATAGATAAGGTTTATTCAGGAGATATCGCTGCGGCAGTAGGATTTAAGGTTACTACTACTGGTGATACAATCTGCGATGAGCAGCATCCTGTTATACTTGAGTCTATGGAGTTCCCTGAGCCAGTTATCGAGCTCGCTATTGAGCCTAAGACAAAGAATGATCAGGGTAAGATGGGTGAGGCTTTAGCAAAGCTTGCTGAGGAGGATCCTACATTCAGAGCTCATACAGATAAGGAAACAGGCCAGACAATTATTGCTGGTATGGGTGAGCTTCATCTTGAGGTTATCGTAGACAGACTTCTCCGTGAGTTTAAGGTTGAGGCTAACGTAGGTGCACCTCAGGTTGCTTACAAGGAGACATTTACTAAGGCTGTTGATGTTGATAGCAAGTATGCTAAGCAGTCTGGTGGTCGTGGACAGTATGGTCAC
>CAVELH010000150.1:0-5796 GCA_963616385.1 bacterium
GTATCAGGCAACACAGAACTCTGGATATTTCGATGGTATTGGTTCATCGATAGACGAGGATGGCGGTAAGATGTCACAGGGAGTTCTTGAGATGTCTAATGTTGACTTGTCTGCCGAGTTTACAGATATGATTACAACACAGAGAGGTTTCCAGGCAAACTCAAGAATCATAACAACATCAGATACCATGCTTGAGGAGCTCGTTAATCTTAAGAGATAATTATTAGCTATATATGCATAAAAAGGTAGGAAGATTTTAGCTTCATTTTGAAATCTTCCTACCTTTATTTTGTAGACACATGGCACTGAATGTGCTATAATCATACTAATTGTAGTGTCGTCAATTATCGTTTATAGGAATAGGGTGGGAGATTTGATAGAGGTAACAAGATTAAAAGGGAAAAAAATCACCATCAATGCAGAGTATATAGAGGTAGTTGAAGAAACACCTGATACGGTGATTACACTTACCGATGGCAAGAAGTATGTTGTGTGCGAGTCGGCAAGAGAAATAACGGATTTGGTGATTGATTATAAGAGAAAGATACATACAGAGCGTTCTGTGTAGATTTAGAGGTGAAATACATTGGATTTTGCATCAGTTATAGGTTTAGTTGCAGCTTTATGTCTTATGATTTTTGGTATGGTTAATGGTAACGGATTTGGAGTTATCAAGGATAGCTTTATGGATGCACCATCTGCGCTTATAACATTTGGTGGATCATTTGGTACTGTACTTGCCATGTATCCTCTGGGAGATTTCCTGTCAGGACTTAAATCATTCCTGTACATATTCAAGATACCTAAGACAAATGAGGTGGAAACCATTAAGTCAATAATTGACTTATCTAACCTTGCAAGACGTGAGGGACTGCTTGCACTTGAGGAGTCTGCCAATACTATAGATGACAAGTTTTTGAAAAAAGGAATTTTGCTTATAGTAGATGGAACTGATCCTGAGCTTGTTAGAAGTATTCTTGAGGCTGAGCTTGTGAATATTGATTCGAGACATCAGAAGAATATAGGCTTCTGGAAGAATGTAGGTTCTATGGGCCCTGCATGGGGTATGATAGGTACTCTTATCGGACTTATTCTTATGCTTAAGGATTTGACGGATATGGATTCTATTGGTCCTAACATGGCGGTTGCACTTGTTACAACTTTGTATGGTTCTATACTTGCCAACTGGCTGTGTTCACCTGTAGCCAATAAGCTTTCAAGCCAGAATGATGAAGAGATTAAGTTAAAAGAGATAATGATAGAAGGTATTTTATCTATACAGGCTGGTGAGAATCCAAGAGTTATAGAAGAAAAATTAAAATCCTTCCTGCCACCTAAGGCCAGAAGTGAGTTTGATGAAGAAGGTGGTGGTCAGTAATGGCTAAGAGAAAACAACAACCACCTGATGAAGGTTCTCCGGCATGGATGGCAACATTTAGTGATTTGATGAATCTGCTTCTCTGTTTCTTTGTTTTGCTTTTTGCGAGCTCGACACTTGATGAGGGTAAGATACAGAAGATAGTGGCATCCTTTGATAATGTATCATTCAGCATTATGGACCAGAATTCAATATCACTTATCGCTGGGGATATGATGTCTGGAGGTGTTACACAGCTTTCAGATACTAACAGTATGCTTGAGTCTGGTAAACAGATACAGGGCGATATCGGAGATGACCATCAGATTGCATCACCTAATGATGCGGATGCGATATCTGATGCAGATTTAAAATATGAATATGAGAAACGTGGCGAAGAACAGTCGGAGGAGATGTACGAGGAGATTGTACAGATGACTGAGAGCTATAGTATAGACGATAAGATAGCTATGGATTACACATCACAGTATGTTGAACTTGACCTTAATGGTTCTATTTTGTTTGAGTCAGGTGTTGCCACGGTAAGGGATGATTCAAAGTTGTTCTTGCAGAAGGTTGCAAGTATATTAGTCAAGTACAAGAATAATGTTATTGAGATAGAAGGACATACAGATAATGTTCCTATATCAAATTCAAAATACGAGGACAACCGTGAACTTTCGACTGAGCGTGCACGTAATGTGTATGAGTATATTATGACTCAGGAGAATTTGATTGATGAGAATATGAAGATAGCAGGTTATGGAGAAAGCAGACCGATAGCTTCTAATGAGACAGCAGAGGGGCGGGCCAGAAATCGTCGTGTAACTATTAAGATTTATAACCAGCAGTATTCAGTGTATTAAGGAGATTACATAAAATGAGAAAAAATCTGATTACAGTCATTATTTTGGCAATAAGTATTATCAATCTGGTATTTAACATATTATTGGTTTTCGTCTTTATGCCCTCGGCAACCAAGACCAATAAGCTTATAACAAGTATATCAGAGATACTTGATTTGGAGATTGCATCAGAAAAAGAGAAAAACGGAACTATAGATGTTAATCAGCTTACAGCATTTGAACTTGAACAGGGTAATCCTATCAATCTTGCTGATGACGGCTCAGGAGATATACATGTAGTTCAGTATGGTCTTACAATCAATCTTGATAAGACAGCATCAGATTACTCGTCAACACAGAAGAATCTTACAGATTCAACTGCTCTGATATATGATACAGTTCGTAGTATTGTAGGTAAGTATACTTATACTCAGTGTACAGATGTTGCAATACAGGAGCAGATAAAACAGGAGATTCTTCAGTCATTAAGGGATACATTTAATTCAAACAGTATATATTCAGTTGTATTTTATAATTGGGTAGCACAGTAAAGGATAGAATATTGACAGTCTAGGAGGTGAGATGTTTGGCGGAAAACGTACTCTCACAAAATGAAATAGATGCCCTGTTAAAGCAACTGAGTTCGGGCGAGCTCGATGTAGATGATATAGAAGAAACACAGAGTGTCAAAGTTAAGGAATATGATTTCTCAAGACCTGCGAAGTTTTCAAAGGAACACTTAAGAACTCTTGAAATTATTTTTGAACATTTCGGAAGATTGCTTAGCAGTAACCTTCCTGCATATTTAAGAAAGAATATACAGGTTGAGGTTATGAATTCAGAAGCAGTTACATATTCGGAATTCTCTAATGCCTTATCTAATCCAGTGTTGCTAGGAGTTGTCAACATGGCACCTTTAAATGGTAACATAATAATAGAGATGGCAACCAATATCGGATATACAATGATAGACAGATTGCTTGGAGGCTACGGAGAACCGCTTCTGAAGAACAGAGATTTTTCAGAAATTGAATTATCAATACTTTCGAAAATTTTTAATATAATTATTGATTTATTGCGTGAACCGTGGGAAAATGTTGTAGAGATTTCTCCATATCTGGAGAGGATAGAGACAAACTCTCAGTTCGCACAGATTATATCACCTACTGAGATGATTGCTATAGTTACAATTAACATCAATATAGGTGGTGTTGAGGGCTTGATGAATATATGTCTCCCATATATAACATTGGAAGACATAATGGATAAGCTCAATACCAAGTATTGGTTCTCAACTATGCAGGCACGAGACGAGAAAAGTTATGCAGATGTTATTGAGACTGCCATAACTAAGGCTCTTATTCCGGTATCTGCTGAGCTTGGTAAGAGTACAATTACAGTTATTGATTTTATGAACCTTCAGATAGGTGACATTATAAAATTAAATCGCAGTGTTGAAGACGAGCTTGATGTATATGTAGGTAATATGGTTAAGTTCAAGGCATTGCCAGGTTCATTCAGCGATAATTATGCGGTTAAGGTTACAGAAATTTATAGAGAGGAGGAATAAAGAGCATGGATGGAATGTTATCTCAAGAAGAGATTAACGCACTACTTGGTGGAATGACAACAAACACATCTGATTCTGGTGGAGATGAGCTTACACCTGAGGAGAAGGATGCGATTGGAGAGATATCCAACATATGCATGGGTACGGCTGCCACAACACTTTATTCCTTAGTAAACCAAAAGGTTATAATTACCACACCAGTGGTTGAGGTTACTGATTGGGATACGTTGACAGCGGAATATGCAAAACCGTGTGTCTTTATTAATATTTTATACAAAGAGGGAATTGATGGAAATAACGTCTTAATCCTTAAGGAAGAGGATGTTAAGATAATTACAGATTTAATGATGGGGGGAGATGGACTTAATCCGGCACCTGAGCTTACAGATTTGCATTTTTCAGCAATCTGTGAGGCTATGAATCAGATGATGGGTTCATCAGCAACATCGCTTTCATCAATGATGAATTGTAAGATAGATATCAGTCCTCCTGAGGCTGAGCTTGTTGACATGGCTGGTAACATATCATCAGCTTCAGCAGTAGAGTTTTTGAAGCATAGATTTGTCAGAGTTACATTTAAAATGACAATTGGAGATTTGGTTGATAGCACTATAATGCAGTTATATCCGATAGATTTTGCCAAAATACTGTATTCTAAGTTCAATGGTGAACCGGAACCTGCAAAGCCAGAACCTAAATCAGAGCCTAAGGCTAATCAGCCGGCGCCAGAACAGCCTGTAATGAATCAGGCTATGATGGGACAGCCTGCTATGAGTCAGCCTATGATGGGACAATCTATGATGAATCAGAATATGATGGGACAACCTATGATGAATCAGAATATGATGGGACAGCCGGAGGTAAATGTACAGAATGTACAGTTCCAGGCATTTAACCCTATGAACAATCCAATATTGCAACAGGAAAACATTGACTTAATCATGGACGTACCTCTTGAGGTTTCTGTTGTACTGGGAAGAACGAGAAAGTCCATTAAGGAGATTCTTGAGTTCGCACCGGGAACTATTATTGAACTTGATAAATTGGCTGGAGAGCCTATTGATGTAATGGTAAACCAGAAGTTAGTCGCTAAGGGCGAGGTAGTCGTTATAGAAGAGAGCTTCGGTATAAGAATTACAGAGATAATAAAGGAAAGAGTTTAAATAATTAAAAGATAGAAGGAGTAGAGATAATGGCAAAGAGTATACTTATATGTGATGATGCAGCATTTATGAGAATGATGATTAAGGATATCCTTGTTAAGAATGGTTACAATATTGCAGGAGAAGCAGAGAATGGTCTTAAGGCAGTTGAGAAATATGCAGAGACTAAGCCTGATCTTGTTTTGATGGATATCACTATGCCTGAGATGGATGGAATACAGGCTTTAAAGAAGATTAAGGCTGCGGATCCTAATGCAAGCGTTGTTATGTGTTCTGCTATGGGACAGCAGGCTATGGTTATTGAGTCAATTCAGTCAGGTGCAAGAGATTTCATCGTTAAGCCTTTCCAGCCTGACAGAGTATTGGAAGCTGTAAAAAAGGCAGTTGAGTAATATGTATCTTACGGGATTACAGGATAGTACAGGTGGTATGAGTTCTATCCTTAGTGTTATTTCATTAATACTGATATTTATATTTATTGTTGCCCTTGCGTATTTTACAACAAGGTTTATAGCTAAGTATCAGAATAACTCTATGAACAGCAGGTCCAATATACGTGTTATAGAGTCGTTCCGTATGGGTAGCAATAAATTTGTGGCTATCATAGAGGTTAGTAATAACTTCTATGTTGTTGGCGTGGGTAAGGAAGAGATTACCTTGATTGACAAGCTTGATTCTGAGAGCGTTTCTAATATAAAAAATGCGCAGATGAAGGACCTTGGTAAAAAGATTGATTTTAAAGAGATATTGTCTCAGATAAAAAACAAAAGTGTGGACAGAGAACACACTGAAGATAAAGACGAAACAAAGTAGGTAATGGGATGAAATATAGGAGACTACGCAAATACATACTGCTTTTTA
>CAVELH010000151.1:0-5761 GCA_963616385.1 bacterium
GAGATGTGTATAAGAGACAGGATGTAACACTCACACCTGCAATGCTTAAGGAACAGCTCTCAAGAGACCAGTTCAGATTGTATCAGCTTATATATAACAGATTTCTGGCAAGCCGCATGAAGCCAGCTGTATATGAGACAAAGACTGTTATGACAGAGTGTGCAGGAGTGGAGTTTAAGGCTTCTACATCCCGTGTAGCATTTGAGGGATTTCAGGCAGTTTATGTGCAGGATGATGAGAAGGAAGAGAAAAACAGGCTTAGCAACATAAATGTAGGAGATAAGCTTACTATGTCTGAGCTTTCGCCTAAGCAGCATTTTACCCAGCCACCGGCACATTATACAGAGGCATTATTGGTTAAGACTATGGAAGAGCTTGGAATAGGCAGACCATCTACCTATGCCCCTACTATAAGCAATATATTGAATAGAAGATACATTGTAAAAGAGAATAAAAATCTCTATGTAACTGAGCTTGGCGAGGCTGTAAATCAGATGATGACTCAGGCGTTTCCGGCTATAGTCGATGTCAATTTTACAGCTAACATAGAATCACTTCTAGATAAAATAGGAGAAGGTGAGATTAACTGGAAGGTCGTAATAAGAAACTTCTATCCTGATTTGGCTGAATCTGTTGAGACAGCCAAGAAAGAGCTTGAGAATGTAAAGATAGAGGATGAGGTGTCTGACGAAAAATGTGATGTGTGCGGAAGAATGATGGTTATAAAATACGGACCTCATGGCAAATTCCTTGCATGTCCGGGCTTCCCTGAGTGCAGAAACACTAAGCCTTATTTTGAAAAAACAGGAATACCTTGTCCTAAGTGTGGAAAGGATATAGTTCTTAAGAAAACTAAGAAAGGCAGAAAATATTATGGCTGTATTGCCAATCCCGAATGTGATTTCATGTCATGGGCAAAACCATCCACACAAAAATGCCCTGAGTGTGGTAGTTATATGGTGGAAAAGGGTAACAAGCTTATGTGTGCAGCAGAGGGCTGTGGTTACACCTGTGATGCCAAGAATGTTGTGAAGCAAGTATAAATCGAATAATAAATTATTTAGTGGCATTTTCATATTTTTGTTGATGAAAAACACTAAATATGGTAGGATAATTATCGTATGGATAGTGGGCTGACTGTCTGTACGATAATTTTGTTATATATAGCAGGTGTTATGATGAGTGTTCAGTTGTTGGACAGAATTAACAGAGTTAATCGATTTTTGCGTAATGGTACTGGCTTTAGTATAGATACGGACGAGCTGTGCAATATGTTTGGCAAGCTCATTAAGTCAGATGTCATTGTAGCAGATGACAAGGGTGCTATACTTGGAATATATGATAACCCCGATGTCAGTACGATAGATTATCTTGATGTTACTATGCGGGGAGATACCCTTGACGAGGATATAAATGAACGTCTTATGTCTGTGCTGTCAACAAGAGAGAATGTACACTCAAGTATGCTTGGTATAGAATCTGAGGAATATGAGGAGTATGAGTTTCTAGTCATTCCGATTGATATATCGGGAGAGAGACTTGGCACTATTCTTACATACAGGATTAATAATCAATATGAGATTGACGATATAATACTTGGAGAATATGTAACTACCATTGTGTCGCTGGAACTGCTTCACGGTATGCGTGATGATGAGGAGGACGCGGCACAGAAGAGAAAACAGGTTGGTCTTGCAATACATTCTCTGTCGTATTCTGAGATATATGCTGCGTACTGTGCACTTTCTGCACTAAAAAAGACTAAAGGGATTCTGATAGTGAGCAGGGTTGCAGGCGAATATGGTATTACACGTTCGGCAATAGTTAATTCAATTAAGAAGCTTAACAGTGCCGGGGTAATCAAATCCAAATCAATGGGTGTAAAGGGTACAGCGATTAATATTCAGAACGAATACATTATGGAGGCACTTGCATCAAGGATACCTGAGATATCAGACAATTGACAGGTGCATTTACATATGGAGGGTATACATGATTAATACAGATATTTATAACTATGTCAATATTTTAGATAAGGCTGCCGATGCAGCTAATCTTAGAAACGAGCTTATAAGTAATAACATAGCTAATGTTGACACACCGGGATATAAGCGCAAGGATATCAATTTTGAGTCAATACTACAGGCTGAGCTTGGAGGAGAGAAAAACTTATCTACAGCAGTTAAGAACGCTAACAGGGATTTGACTACGTTAGATCCGCAGGTATATACAGATAATGCATCTCTTTCTTATCGTCTGGATGGAAATAATGTTGACATAGCGACAGAGGAGTCATATCTGGCTGAAAACCAGATTAAATATCAGGCACTGGTGGATTTGATGAGTCAGGAGTTCTCAAGATACAAATCAGTGCTCAGTAGTTCGTCATAGTGTTTTTGTGTATAGGAGGCATATATTATGGGAGTTTTTTCTGCAATGAATGTTGCTGCAACAGGAATGACTGCACAGCAGCTTAGAATGGATGTAATTGCTGAGAATATAGCTAATGCAAGTACAACAAGAACAGAAGATGGAGAGGCATACAGAAGAAAAACGGTTGTATTTACGGAGAAGGACACAACATCCTTTGACCATATACTTAATGGATATCTTAGCAACTATCAGCCTAACGGAGTTAAGGTGACACAGGTAGTTGAGGATCAGTCAGATTTCAGGCTTGTATATGAACCGGACAATCCAGATGCTAATGAGGATGGATATGTAGAGTATCCTAATGTTGATACAGTTACAGAGATGACTAATCTTATCGATTCAAGCCGCGCATATGAGGCGAGTGCTACATCGTTTAATGCGGCTAAGAGCATGGCTATGAAGGGCTTGGAGTTATTTAACAGTTAGGAGTGAATTTAAATGTCGGTTACACCGGTTTCTTTATTTAGTGATGAATATACAACATTAAACAGCATTAATGGACTTAGCAGCATAGCTTCTGCTGAGAGGGCAGATCGTGCTGCCAAGACAGAGGAAACAAGCTCGTTTGATACAATACTTAATGCTGCTGTTGATATGTATAAGGAGGCGGACTCGCTTCAGAAGTCAGCAGAGTCAGCAGAGATGAGTTTTGCACTTGGATATACAGACAGTATACATGATTTGGCTTTGGCACAGCAGAAGGCCAACATTTCATTGCAGTATACAGTTAAGGTTACAAATGCGGTTGTATCTGCGTACAAAGAGTTAATGAATATGCAGTTATAGCATTTGATAATCTACGGAGGCACATATGGCAGAGAGGTTAAAACAGATTCCAGCAAAGCTTCTGGAATTTTGGAAAAAATACACAGCAAAACAAAAGACTTTATTCTTTTCAGTGGTAGCGGCGGTAATTATAACGCTGGTAGCACTGTTTGTTTTGTTGAATCGTACTTCATACACGAGACTTGGAACATATCAGGATACCGCTGCTTCAGCACAGGTTACCAATCTTCTTGATGAAAACGGAATAAAATATAAGGTATCTAATGATGCGCTATCTATTGATGTTGATGAAAACCAGCTTTCAAAGGCGAGACTTCTGCTCGGTGAAAATGGTATAAGCTCAAGCGTAAACAATACTGATTATGACTGGCTTTTTAACAACAGCTTTAATACCACTGATTCGGAGAAGAAGCTTAAGGCGAAGATTAATCTTCAATCAGAGATGGAGCAGGATATCCTTAGCATTGAAGGAATAACTAAGGCATCTGTAACGATTAATCTCCCTGATAATACCAACACAATATATTCTAAGGATGAACATGCGTCCGTAAGTATTATGATTACCACTAATAGTAACTTTAACAGGGAAAGTGCAAAGGCTATTGCGGAATATGCAAAAACCTGTGTGGGTAATTCTGATACGGATAACATTACAATCATAGACAATCATGGTTCTATGCTGTTTTCGGGAACAAGCACAAGCACCACATCCTATGATGTTTTACAGGTTGAACAGCAGGTTGAGGAGTATTACAACACAAAGCTTTGGAATCTGATGGTTAATTCGGGTGTGTATGATGAGGTTTCGGTTGCATCTAACCTTGATGTTAATGTCTCTCCGGAAGAGATACATAATATGGAATATTACTCTAATGACGATGATGATACAGGTCCGATATCCTCTCATTATTATTATCTGGCAGAAAACACAGATGGAACAGGTGGCGTTGTTGGAACAGACGCCAATGGTGAGGAGATAACAGATTACAATTTGCTTGATAATGCCACAGGTGAGTCTAAGGTCACTCTTCTTAAGCAGAGTTACGAGACAAGCTATACGGAGACAACTAAGGTTGAGGCTGTAGGTGAGGTAGATATGTCTAACTCAAGTATGGCTATGTATCTAACCAAGTATCAGGTATATAACGAGGAGGATTTGGAAAAGCAGGGATTGCTTGCAGACCAGACGTTTGCTGAATTCGAGGCAGCAAACTCTGATGTTACCGAGAATGTTAATCCTGAGGATATTGTTAATATGCTTGCGTCAGCAACTGGTATGAAGGCTGCAAACGTATATGTTGTTGAGAGAGTTGTACCTATTTTTTATCCTAAAGAGACAACACCTGTACCTGTACAGAGCATTATATCTATTGTGCTTGCTGTAATAATTGGTGCATTGCTTTTGTTTGTAGTATTTAAGGGAATGAAGCCTGCCGAGGTTGTTGAGGTAGAACCTGAGCTTTCTGTTGAGGCACTTCTTGCAACTACCAAGGAGAACCAGACGCTTGATGATATAGAGTTTAGTGATAATTCTGCGGCTAAGACGCAGATTGAGAAGTTTGTTGATGAGAATCCGGAAGCAGTTGCGGCTTTGCTTAGAAACTGGCTTAATGATGATTGGGAGTGATAGAATATGGCTATAGCAGGTAATGATATAACTGGTGTACAAAAAGCAGCTATTTTACTAATTGCATTAGGACCAGAGCGCTCAGCACAGGTATTTAAGCATTTAAAGGATGATGAGATAGAACAGCTTACGCTTGAGATTGCGAACACTAAGAGCGTTCCATCGGATTTGAAGGATGCCGTTCTAGATGAGTTTTACGAGGTCTGCCTTGCACAGCAGTATATCTCAGAGGGAGGTATTGCTTATGCTAAGGAGCTTCTCGATAAAGCTCTTGGCGAGGATAGAGCAAGGGATGTTATTGGCAGACTTACAGCATCTCTTCAGGTGAGACCATTTGAGTTTGTGCGAAAAGCAGATCCAAGTCAGCTGCTTAATTTTATACAGGATGAGCATCCTCAGACTATCGCACTTATACTTGCGTATCTTCCATCAGCACAGGCTGCTGCGGTTGTAAGTGCACTTGCACCTGAGAAGCAGGCTGATGTAGCAAGGAGAATTGCTACTATGGATAGAACAAGTCCTGATGTAATAAAAGAGGTTGAGAAGGTGCTTGAGAAGAAGCTTGCATCACTTGTTAATCAGGATTACACGATTGTTGGTGGTGTTGATTCTATTGTCAGCATACTTAATACAGTTGACAGAAGTACAGAGAAGCATATCATGGAGAATCTGGAAATTGCCGATCCAGAGCTTGCAGACGATATCAGAAGGAAAATGTTTGTATTCGAGGATATCAAGCTGCTTGATAACAGGTCTATCCAGACTGTGCTCCATGAGGTTGATAATAATGAGCTTGCCATTGCACTTAAAAATGCAAACGAGGAGGTTCAGAAGCTTATATTCGATAACCTTTCATCACGTCTTGCA
Source organism: bacterium (assembly GCA_963616385.1). GTDB lineage: Bacteria > Bacillota > Clostridia > Lachnospirales > Lachnospiraceae > Coprococcus_C. The sequence goes on from CAVELH010000151.1 coordinate 5,714, forward strand.
ACGATGATAAAGGAGGATATGGAATTCATGGGACCTGTACGTCTTAAG
>CAVELH010000152.1:0-5748 GCA_963616385.1 bacterium
CTTGATATCCACCACATATCTGTTAAAGCTGACCGTAACCGAATATTTAATGACATCAGGTGCCGTCTTTAAAAATGTCATCAACCTGTTATATATCTCATCATTTGCAATCAGATTGATATTTTCCATGTATTTGTTAATAACTCTGTACACTGAATAAGCCTCCCGAACATCACGATGTCATATCTAATATATCTGTTTATCAGGTATCTTGTTATGTATCGCCTTAAACTCGTCAAAATGTTCTATAAATAATTTTACTACCTTTGGATCAAAGCTTTTACCACTAAGTCTTATAATCTCATCAAATGTATCTTCAAGCGACCAGCCCTTCTTATAGTATCTGTCAGAGGTAAGTGCATCAAACACATCACACACTGCCATAAGTCGGCTTATGTACGCAATCTCCTCGCCCTTCATACCGAGATATCCTGTTCCATCCCATCTCTCATGGTGCTCCTTCGCAAGTATACATGCAAGGTGCATCATCTCACCAGGGCACTTCTCAAGCAATGCCTCACCATATAAAACATGGTTCTTCATAATCTGATATTCCTCATCAGTAAGCTTGTCCGGCTTGTCAAGTATCTCCTCACTTATCATAAGCTTACCTATATCATGCATCATAGACGCTGTACAAAGCTTCTCAAGATAATCATCATCAAAGCCTGAAGCCTTACCTAAAACACGCATATATTCTGCAACTCGCTTAATGTGCTCTCCTGTGAACTTGGATTTACTCTCACTTATCTCCGCAAAAGAATATATAAGTCCCTTCTGGTTGTTCTCCATCGTAATGGCTGTCTCCACCGCAGTGTTAATCATCATGGAGTTACGCTGCACAATAAAGTATGCAACTATAGACATAAAGAATACAACAACTATATGTGGAATTACATATCCAAGCAAAGCATCATATAAATCATCAAACTGGTTGCCGAGAAATACATCCTTGAACTGTATTGACAATACATTTGATATAAATATGCCAACTGATACAAGCAGCGATGCAAAAAGCACCAATGTCTGGTTGTAATAAAGTGACGCCATCAATATAGGGAACAACATAATCGGAAATGAAAATGATGATAAAAGAGTCATCATTATCGTACATATAATGCATATACAAAGAATAACTATATGCTTAGTTAAAGGTGATTTATCGAATTTAAATACATTAATTATAAGAGTTGGTATTAGCGCCACAAATATAGCTGTCGCAAAGAATATTACCATCAGTGTAATATCCAAATCCGTGACAAAATAACAATAGCCAAATGCAATCAAAAGCACGATAGCAATAACTCTCATACATCTGGCTGATATCTGATTAATCTTAATATAATTTTCATTCATAAGATTATTCTGGTTCATGTACTTATAACTCCCCCGTAGACACTATAGTTCCATCCCTCCATATGTGCTCTAAATCATAGAAGGAACGTTCCTCTGTAGAAAATATATGGATAATTATATCATAATAATCCAGTAAAAGCCATCCCCCATTTGAAGAGCCTTCACGATTTTTTAATTCCGCACCAGCTATATGAAGCTTTTCCTCAACAGAGTCACAAAGTGCCTGAACCTGATTTTTGTTAGAGCCATCTGCGATTATGAAATAATCTCCCATGCTTGACACATTACTTATATCTAGCACCCTTATATCATTTGCCTTTTTGTCCTCTAACGCCTCAACAGCAAGCTTAATCATTTCCTTAGCTATCATATAATCCTCCATATCTATATCCGTATCAATTATTTTTCACATAGTAATTATATGTGTTCACAGTCATATAATCTATATCCGAAACTGTATCATTAAGATATTCTATAGTATTCTTCAATATATGGATTACACATTTGTCCAAATCATAAAATGCCTCTTTTCTTATCTCATCCATATCACGGATTAATTTTCTGTTAGGCTCTATATAATCTGCAACAAATATAATCTTCTCTAATACCGACATCTCCGGTCTGCCGGTTGTATGGTAGCATATCGCATTAAGTACATCCTGATCCTGCACCTCATATCTGTATCTGGCATAATAGGCACCAAGCTTAGCGTGGAGCATATCAGGATTCTTTTCCTCATATTTATTAACCGGAAGACCATGTTTTCTAGCCTTTACAAGCTTCTCCTTAGTTGGAATTCCCTTTGCACAGTCATGAAGCAGACCTGCTGTTCTTGCCTTCTCGATATCAACTCCATATACCATAGCCATACACGCAGCTGTATACTCAACTCCAAGAGAATGTTCAAATCTCTTATCGCTTATATTTCCCTTTAGTAAACTAATCATTTTATCTCGGTTCATATCGTCTCTCCATATATTAGATTCTTAATTAACATATAGTCCATGTTCTATTATATAATCCGATACGCCATCAGGCAACAGCTTATATGGCATATTGCCATTAGAGATAAGCTCACGTATCTCTGATGACGAAACATCCATCTTATCGTTATGAATATATTCTATCCTCGCATTCTCATATATATAAGAATCTATATCTCTCTTCGCATCAATATCCACGTTTCTGTCAAAAACAAGCAGACTGCAATTGTTTACAACATCCCTGTATCTGTGCCACAGATGAAGTGATTTTAACGAATCCATTCCCATTATAAAATATATTTTCAGATGTGGGTTTACTCCTAGCAATTCATCCAATGTATCTGCCGTATATGTCACACCGCCCCTGTCAATCTCAAGTGTTGACACGCTCATATCAGGGTATTTTGATAAAGCAAGCTTAAGCATATTAATTCTATGCTCCGTATCTATCAGCTCACGTTTATCCTTATATGCAGGAAGGTTATTTGGCATAAAAACAAGCCTGTCTATATCATGCTTTAAAGAAAGCACCTCTCTCGCCATCCTGACATGCCCTATATGAACCGGATTAAATGTGCCACCCATAATTGCTATGCATTTCATATGCAAAACATCTATATCCACGGTATACCTCCGTCATATTAACGTCCTATGGAAGAATAATCTTTGCATCCTTCTTAGGCCTCTTGTACAGAACAATCTTCTTGCCTATAACCTGAACTACCTCGCTCTTAGTTCTCTCAGCTATAGCATTCGCAATCTCTCTCGGATCATCTATACAATTCTTCAATACACCTATCTTAACCAATTCACGCTTATTTAATGCCTCTGCAACTGCCTCTGTAACCTCAGGGGTTAAGCTTGATTTACCGACATTTATTATCGGATCCATATTCATTGCAAGGCTCTTTAAGTATGCTCTCTGCTTACTTGTCATCTTGTACTCCTTCTTAAATAATATATCTATGATATACAACTTATTTATAATAATCGAACTCAAGTCCGTACAAACGAACTGTATCGCCCTCTTCTATTCCTAATTCCTCTAACTTATCGAGTATTCCATTCTCCTTTAAGAATCTCTGGAAGAATGCGAAGCCCTTCTCAGACTCAAGATTCGTATATCCAAGCATTCTCTCAATTCTTGGTCCCTCGACAATATATAAATGCTCAGCCTCAGTAGATTTCGATACATCAAACGGAAGCTCTGGATCATCCATGAATTCCACATCAAACTCAGGTTCAAATTCTATAACCTCGTCAGGTGCTTCCTTGACAAGTGAATTTACATACCAGAGCAATTCATTTACGCCCTTGCCTGATACCGCAGATATAGGAAATACCTTTATACCCTTTGGCTCATATTCCTCCTTTAGCATAGTTATAACTGTCTCATAATCATCTCCGTAGAGTGCATCACACTTATTGGCAGCTATAACCTGTGGTCTGTTAGCTAGCTCCTTATTGTAGGATAAGAGCTCCTTGTTTATAGCCTCTATGTCAACTATAGGATCTCGTCCCTCAGTAGATGCCGCATCAACCATATGGATAAGCACCTTTGTTCTCTCAATATGGCGTAAAAACTCGATTCCAAGTCCTACACCCTCTGAAGCTCCCTCTATAATACCCGGAATGTCAGCTATGACAAATCCGTTCTTATCACCCAAATCAACAACTCCAAGATTAGGATTAAGTGTTGTGAAATGGTAATTTGCTATCTTAGGCTTAGCATTAGTTACTCTTGACAAAAATGTTGACTTACCGACATTAGGAAATCCTACAAGACCTACATCAGCAATCATTTTTAATTCCAGTGTAACCCACAGCTCCTTTGCAGGCTGTCCCGGCTGTGCATACTTAGGTGCCTGCATAACCGATGTTACATACTGACGGTTTCCCTTTCCACCTCTTCCACCCTTAAGCAGGGTAACAGGCTCAGTCTTATTTGACATATCAAGAATTACCTTACCTGTCTCAAAGTCCTTAATTACCGTTCCGGCAGGAACTTTAAGTACGACATCCTTACCATTAGCTCCATGACAGTTGCGCTTTCCGCCCTCTTCACCATCTTCAGCCTTATATTTTCTTATATGTCTGAAATCTGTAAGTGTATTAAGTCCGGGATCAACCACAAAGATTACATCTCCGCCTTTTCCACCATCACCGCCATCTGGACCGCCATCTGGAACATATAACTCTCGTCTGAACGAAACATGTCCATCTCCGCCCTTACCTGAACGTATATATATTTTAGCTCTGTCAGCAAACATATCGTACCTCCAATATACAATAAACAACAAAAATTCCGTGATTAAATAAATATTTACAAAAAAGGCTGTTGTACATACAATACAACAGCCTATTTGTTTTATGCTATATTATTCAGCAGAAGAAACTGGATAGATAGAAACCTGCTTCTTGTCTCTACCCTTTCTCTCGAATCTGACAACACCATCAACAAGTGCGAAAAGTGTATCATCTCCACCGATACCAACGTTTATACCAGGATGAATCTTGGTTCCACGCTGTCTGTATAATATATTTCCAGCCTTAACAAACTGACCGTCTGCTCTCTTAGCTCCAAGTCTCTTAGCCTCGGAATCTCTACCGTTCTTAGTAGAACCAACACCCTTCTTGTGAGCAAAGAACTGTAAATCTAATCTCAACATAGTCCTTACACCTCCTTGTAGTGTACTTGTACATACTTGTCACCATACTCCTTGCTTATGTTAATTAAACCAAGCTCCAAAGTATGCAGTAAAATTTGTCCTTGTTTTCCCTGTTCAGATGAAAGCTCTGAATCTGGTAACAACTTAAATCTTATAAGCCCTGACTTGTCCTGCTCGCATTTGAATCTGCAATCAGTGAATTTCTCTATGGCATTAACTGTATTAATTGTCAAAACTGATACAGCCGCACAGACAATATCCTTACCGATATTCTCATAGCCTGCATGTCCACCAACCTGAAATCCGACAATATTCTTATCAGAGTTTACATAAAGCACTGCCTTAATCATAATAAAAAATTAAGCGTTGATAGCTTCAATCTTAACTTTTGTAAAAGGCTGTCTGTGACCTTGCTTCTTATGATAGCCGGTCTTTCTCTTGTACTTGTATACAACAACCTTCTTGCCCTTACCTTCACCAAGAACAGTTGCTTTTACTGAAGATTTTGCACATGCATCACCACAAAGCATATCTTTGTCAGTGTTTACAGCTACAACATCAAAAGAAACCTCTGCACCTTCCTCTGCATTAAGTTTCTCAACCTTAATGATATCTCCTTCAGCTACCTTGTACTGCTTTCCGCCTGTTGCTATAATAGCGTACATATAAGGTTACCTCCTATTATCATTACTCGCCAGCTTCGGTGCTGTATAAATACAGTCTTAAACCACGCTGTGCGG
>CAVELH010000153.1:0-415 GCA_963616385.1 bacterium
GTGTTTATATGACGGAGTATTATATTATGTTAGTTATGATGGAGAGCTTATGTCATATTATAATGGTGAGTATTCACAATTGCTTGATGATATGAAGGTCAGAGATACTTCTTCACTTTCCATACATGATGGATATTTATATTTTGTCACTGATAATAACTATATTCTTGAGTATGATATGGAAGATGGCACATATGATAAATGGTTGGCGTCAAAGGATTATACAGTATATAATATTAGAGTATATTTTGATGATGAGATGTACATATATAGAGAGAATGATGACGAATATGAATGGGTGGTTGTATTACCATAAGGATGACTTAATATGTCATGCGACAAACGTTTCACACTTTAGTAAAAAATATTGACAAAATAATACTAATTAGATAGCATAAATGTATAATACATGGGA